>JBJKSV010000744.1:0-5956 GCA_046703605.1 Limisphaerales bacterium | reverse complement strand
GGTTTACTCTGGCCTAAACGGCTTCGCCAATCGGCCCTTTGCGCACGCTTTTTCTCTCGGTTCTTACGTTGTTGGGCTACCAACTAATGCAAAAGAACGTTTCGGCCGCATGGAGAACTCTTGTTTTTCTTCAAGTTTGAATAGGCCTGGGCTCACGCGCATCAAATTCTTATGACGGATGGGCCAAGATGGCTTAGATCGTCGTGGCACTTATGAAAACCGGCATTCTCTGTTGGTGGAGTATAGGAGCCGCTATCGCGCTTCTGCCCTTGGCAGGCGGTCGCCTGCAGGACGCAGTTCTCGCAGTTCTCGCAGTTCAGCAGCCGCAAGTCTTCACGGCACCCGCCTCCTCGGATGGCAATACGTCCTCAAATGCCCCACCAGACCGGGCGGTATCGTCCGCCGAAGAGCATTCTACGAATAGCGACATTTCTGAGGCGCCGATTATGTCCGGCTCCACGCACATAACCTTGCCGCGCGATGTTCGCACTAACGGCCCGATGGGAGAAATCATTAAACTTGCCAATGCCGGCGTGGGAGAAGGAGTGATGGAGGCATACATCACGAACTCTACCTCGGTTTTCGCTCTCAATGCGGATGAGATCGTCTATTTGAGGGATATCGGTGTGCCCTCCGCCGTCATTACGCTCAT
Organism: Limisphaerales bacterium; assembly: GCA_046703605.1. Classification (GTDB taxonomy): domain Bacteria; phylum Verrucomicrobiota; class Verrucomicrobiia; order Limisphaerales; family UBA8199; genus JAJYHY01. The sequence continues at coordinate 5,304 of JBJKSV010000744.1, read as the reverse complement.
TCTTCAACACGACGAACAGGTTAAGGCGACCGTGGCAAATAACGCCGCGTCGGAGTCCTCTTCAGCGCCAGAGCAATATGCACCAGCCCCGGAAACTGAAGCGCCGCCACCGGAAACGGCCCAGGCTCCCGCGCCGCCGGATAACTCCCGCGCTACTCTGGAAAGCCCTGCCACTGCTCAGCCGCCATCGCCTCCACCTGAAACGGCTGACTATTCGGTTTTCTACGATTCCTTGGCGCCGTACGGGACATGGGTTGATTTGCAGGATTACGGCCCGTGCTGGCAACCCACCATCGCTGTTATTAACCCGGACTGGGCGCCTTATTTCGACGGCGGGCACTGGAACTACACCGATTGTGGTTGGTATTGGCTCTCCGACTATACTTGGGGCTGGGCGCCCTTTCATTATGGCCGATGGTTTTGGCATCACCGGCTGGGCTGGTGTTGGCGTCCGGACCGGTTTTGGGGCCCGTCCTGGGTCGCCTGGAGGTATAACGATGACTATTGCGGATGGGCGCCATTGCCGCCTGCGGCCGTTTTCCGCCCCGGTTTCGGCCTCACGTTCGGCGGCCATGGCGTGGGCGTCAACTTCACCTTTGGCCTGGGAGCGGCACGCTTTTCGTTTGTAGCGTGGGACCACTTCTATGGCCATGACCTCCGCTCCGATGCTGTCCCGTTTGATCGCGCACGTTCCATCTTCCCAGGGACCGTGGTTTCATCCCGCATTACCGGCGACCGCCACCATGCCTTCAACCAAGGGCTGCCGCTGGTCAAGGTGGCCTGGGCCACTCGCTCCGAGGTCCACAAAGTGGCCCTCCGCGATTTCAGCGGACCTCCTCGAGCGGGCTTCCGGGAACTGTTCAATGGACGGACGCTTTCGGTGAGTCATCCCAACTTCACGCGCCGAGAGGGGAGCCGCCCCGGTGTTATTGGGCCGCGCAGATTCGGCTCAGAGCGGATAAACCGGCATCTAGGCTATCCCTTCCCTGGTCGCGTGAACTCCGACTCCTCCCACTGGAACTGGCCGGCTCTCAACAGATCCTCGGGTTCAGAACGGTTACGGACGAGCGCCGGACCCGGCCTGGAACCACGCGAGAACCCATCGAACCGCCAAGAATGGGGCATCAACTTCGCGCGGTTCAGAGCGATCCAGAAACGGAGGGATTTCCGTGGAACTCCGAACCCTCTACAGCCACCCTCACAACCCTCAGAACCCACCCATCCAGCCTCGCCCACCGTCCCGCAGACGCCGCGCGGTTATGTTCAGCCATACAGGTCTCTCCAAACGCGTCTTCCCGGAATCCGCCCCCGCGGCGAGTGGTATCGAGCCGGACGTCCCGATGGCGGACAGCAAGCGAACAGGTTCGACAGGCGGTCATGGCCGCCCCCCTCGATTCAGGCCCGCCCTGCGCAGGCTCAGGTCCCCCGCTATTTTTCTCGAGGGGAGGTTGGGGGTTATCGTTCGTTCGAGACGGGACGCCAATGGAATAGCCGCGGTTTCCAGCCTCATGGGCAGACGCGCATGTTCAATTCCCGCAGCCCCGCCTTCCGCGCCCGGCAAGCACCATCCGCCGCCCCGGCGCCCAGAATGGAACCGCACCAGGGATTCTTCAGACGACCGGCGGGTGGTCGTCCCGGGCGCTGACGCTCGGCATCGTGAAATCTGCTGAGTGTTCCGATGAGTCATGGAGTCCCAAAGCTCGATATCAGCAGAGGATAAGAGGTTGAGGTTCGCAGACCCCGCTCCCGCCCTGAGCGCACTCTGCGCGATGGCGCTATGGCTAGGAGCAAGTTGCTGCGCCGCCGACAACGTTCTGTATTCCACCCAGTTCGAGTCGGCGGAGGGTTACAACCCGAAGCTGGAGCTGGCGGGGCAGCAAGGGTGGGTCAGCTATGGGGCGGACTCGGGTGGGAATGGATTTACAACCAACTTTTTTGGCTCGCAGGCCGCCTATGTCGGGCGCACACCTTTGAAACCGCCCGGCGAGTTCTTGAACGTCTGGCGCCCGATCAATTATACGCCGGCCCAAGGCGAATCTTTCATGGCGACATTCACCGTTGACATGGCGATTGCGGATTCCTCAAACAAGAACTGGGATGACTTCTACTGGAGCGTCTATAACGTTCAGGGCGATCGGTTGTTTACCATAGACTTTGATAACTACGGTCTCAGTGTCTATTACGTTCTGGGCGGAACAAACTATTTTGTTCCGACTCAACTTTCCTTCTCCAATGGGATTCCCTGCACATTAGCGATCGATATGGACTTCTCCTCGAACAGATGGGATGCGAGCCTGAGCGGGCATTTGCTGGCCACCAACCAACCAATCACCATGACAAACGCTCCACTCGACCTTGGTGACGTGGATGCCGTTTGGGCTCTCTACAATGTCAATGCTCCCGGAAACAACTACATGGCCTTTGACAACTATAAGATCTCCACAGCGCCCGTGCAGGGACCGCCGCCGCGCCTCTCGGTGCTTGCCTATGCCCAGGGCAGCCCGGCGGCGCTGCGGGTTCGCGGCATCTCCGGCGCGCATTGTGCCATTGAGGCGAGCACCAATCTGGTCGATTGGCTGCCGATTCGGACGAACATTGTCTCAGGTGGCTATTTCGATTTCATCGACACTTCCGCTTCCCAGTTCTCTCGCCGCTTCTACCGCGCTCGCCAGGTCAACTGAGGCCATTGGCCAATCGGAGCCCGCTGGCCCGGGTCTTGTGGCCGCTCGCGCTTCTGCATCAGCCCGCTTCTTGGCCATGGAGATCGACCGTCAGCATCCTTTCCCGCCCACTTTCAAGTGGTGACGAGAGTCACGTCCGGGAGCCTGATCCTCATCGGTTGGCAACGAGGACGTCAACGCCCGGAGAACTCAACCATCTCGAGAAAAGCGCTCTCGGAAGCGGTTTAGCGGAGGCTGGAAGCACCGCGGGCCACCGTCAGAAAACATTCCGTCGCTCAACCCCCCAATGAACCTGACTTAAGATGAATTGGCTTCCGTCGTACCCTCTTTGTTCCGAGTTCATTGGCGTTTATTAGGGGTTCATAATTGGCAGCTCACCGCGGTCTTCGTCCCCTTCGCTTGTGGAACCATGCATCGACCACCACGAAGACGAAACCCGCGAACCCAGATGCGAAAAGCAACACCGCTCCAGGACTGTTCTCCAACACTTGGTGGAAATTCCTGAAGATTCCTTGAAAATCCATTGTGGGCGGAGCTTGCACCCCATGACCCAAAATGAAAACGGCCCCGGAAAGAAAAACCTCGTGAGTTCTCCAAGGATGCTGCTTCCACCTCCCTTAGTGTCCGAAAACTGGCTGTGCGGTTTCGTCAAGCGGCCTGCGGTAACCGTTTCGGAGCATCCCGCCCGAGGTAATGCGAAGGCTCCGCCACGTCACTTTGTTCTCGCCTCAGCTTCCCCTTCCCCGGCGAAAAGCCGCCGCGCCAGCTTTACCGCCTTACGGCCTGATACGCGGATTCTGAGGCCGGTGCGCAGAAAGCTTTGGTTGGCGTGGTTGGCATTCCTGAAGCTTGATGCTGCCGCCATCGCCTCCCGTATGTCGGGTGCTTCGCCCAAGTAACGGATAAAGGCGTAGTCGCGTTGGAAGAGACTCGGTTCCAGTTTCTGTAACACGAGAGCCAGCGGTTTGGCGTGCCAGTACAGGCATTTCGCGAAGGCCCGCTTCTCGTAATTCTGAGGCGGACACTGGAACCGGTCGCAGTAAAGCGCCAGGAACTGTTTGCCCATACCCGCAGAGTATCAGCCAGCGGCGATTTGGTAAATCCACTTCCGGTCTGCGTCGTCTGCCGACAATGACTGGCAACCGTGGAATGGCGCCCGGCGAGGACTTGTTGAGGAGACGGTTCTGCAGTAGCCTTCCGCTCATGACACAACCCGGTGTTGGTGGCTTTGGTTGGAATATGCTCCTTGGCGAGGTGATGGGTGCTCTTGTCGTAATCGGCGCCTTTATCGGGCGCTTCAAGATTCGGAAGCTTCGAGCAGAGGCCAGGAAGGAGCGGCCTCCCCAGCGGGAGAAGGTGCTCCGCCCTGCGGGCTATTCAGCGTCTTGCCGTATCGACGACCTGATGGAACGCCGGCTGCTCTCGTTCGTGTACACATTCGCGTCGGCCATGACAGTGGGGATCATGTGTATCGGCTTCCTCCCTCTGGCACAGGGTTTGGTGGCCGGGCGGTTCACGTTTGCTCAAATGCGGGGTGTGGCAAACCGGCACCTGTTGTGGACGGGTGTGGGGATGACCGTGGCGGCCGTTGCGGGGGTGATTTGGTGTTTTCGGCGCACGGCCACCCTGGACGACGAGCTCAGGAACTGGCGTTTCGGAGTAAGGGGCGAGCAAGCGGTGGCCGAGAAGCTGATGAGCCCTGAACTGACCGAAATGGGCTATGTCGCCTTTCATGATTTGACTGGGGACGGCGCCTGGGACTCGTTGTTCTGCCCCGGCGCTCCTGCCTGCCCCTTAGGGTTTACGATGCTGGAGCGGATTGGTCCCGGGCGCGCGGCGCCTTTACACCTATTGGGTTCTCTGTCTCGTGTCGTAGACGGCCCAGACTTTCGTCAGCGGAAATCCTCACCAGCCCTGCGTCGCGTCTGCCAGGCGAAGAATGGCGGAGCCGAAACCTCTCCGAGGAATCCGCCTTCGCCCGGGCAACTCCGCGTCCTGGATAGGATCAGTGACACGCCGTCTCCAAGCCAGGCCCGTGACATAGCTGGATTTCGCACCTCGGCTGTGGTCTTTTGCAGTCGAGAGCCAAGGATTCTGTGAATGCCGCGGAGGATCTGTGGAGTCGGTTGCTCCAATGGCCACCGGGCTTTTCTCGATGCTGCGCTTCTCTGTCCTTGCGGATGTCGCATCGCTACTCTAGCCCCCGGCTTGGCGGCTGAGAGGCCGCCCTCAAAAAAGTTGTCGCAAGGCGCGATTTGGCTCTTGTATATGATAAGCCTTTATACTATCCAGTTACCAAGCCTGTGAAAATCGCCCGCTCAATACATGAAAATTCCTAAACACCCCACCCTGATCCGCCGTTTCCTCCAGGCCCGCCAAAAACAACTCCAGGCTAAAAGCCCGGTTCTGGCCGCCAGCCTCGTCACCATCCGCCGCACTTGCGGCAATCCCAACTGTCGCTGCACCCGAGGCCAAAAGCACCTGGGCCATTATCTCACCTGGAAAGTGAAGGCCAAAACCCACACCGCTTACGTCCCGGTGGATCTGGTTCCCCAAGCCAAACAATGGACTCAAGAACACCGCCGCCTCAAACGACTGGTTCGCGAAGTGACCCAACTGTCTC
>JBJKSV010000743.1:0-19039 GCA_046703605.1 Limisphaerales bacterium | reverse complement strand
CGGTTCCGCCGCTTTTGCCTCCTGCTCCAAGGGCTCGAGAGGGTGCCCAGGGTTGGCGCCAAGTCCTTGTAGGTCGCCACAAGTCTGCCCGTCCGGTCCAAAAGCAAGTCCCCGTCGGACCCATCCAAGGATTTTACCGGTCCGGCCCTTACCGTATTTGTCGTTCATACTCTCTGCTCCACATTGTGTGTTCTCGGTTTAGGAAAAGTGGTCTGAACCTGAACCGAAGAGCCGGATCTCTCCAATCTGGTACCCGGAGAACGACCACCAACAAATCCATTCCATGCTCTCCCTCTGGCTGCAGTAGCCCCACACGCACCCGGTTCCGGTCCCTCAAGCGCGCACCGCACCAACCCCCTGATCCTTGTCACGCAGAAGCAAAGCGCCGACATGCGGACAATCACGCCCATCCTCGCACCCGCCGTCCTCCTCCACCCCGACCTCCTCCACCAATTCATGAACGATCCCGACAAATACTCCAAACTCATCGAACTCCAATGGGAATCGTATGGCTGGCGGCCGACGCCCCACCGGAAAGGACCGGTCTGTTCGCGCGCGTCATCCACGAGGCAAACCTGCCCTCGACAGGGGGGCAGTTCCTGGCTAAGATACGGGACCGGAAAGCCAGAGCATGAAACCGCAACCCCGCTCCGCCCCAGCCTCGATTGACAGGCGTGCCTCAATTCAGGTCGGCAACCAGACGGCCTTCTCCGCCGCGAGCCTCATGGCGCCGTTCGAATACGCGCTGGAGCGCCGCTTCGATGCCTTCGAGTGGTTTCCCGACAAAAAATCGGATGGCGCGGGCTGGGATGAACGGGATTTAAGCCCTTCGCTCCGAGCCGATATCCGCCAGGCGGCGCGGGCCCGTTCCATGCGCCTGTCTGTCCATGCGCGTTGGATGATAAACCCTCTCTCGCCCGGAGCGGACCTCTTCCTCAACGGCGATCTGGAGCTGGCGGAGGACCTGGGGGCCAGGACGCTCGTTGTTCACCTTTATGCGGAGCAAGGAGTCGCCGCGTACCTTAAGGCCATCCTGCGCCCTCTGCGGATGGCCGCCTCCAAAGGGATCCGACTTGCTGTTGAAAACACGCCGAAGACCACGCCAGAAGATTTCAACCTGTTGTTCGCCGGTCTGCGCGCGGCCAATTCTCAGCCTCCAGGCGGCGTTGGGATGTGCCTCGACATCGGCCACGCCAATCTCTGCGCCACAACCCGCAACGACTACCTGGCCTTCATCGACCAACTCGATGCCCAAGTTCCGATTATCCATCTGCATGCGCACGAAAACTGGGGCGATGCCGACAACCATCTGCCGCTCTTTACCGGTCCGTCCGCGCGGGACCTCGCCGGCGTGCGCGGTGTCGTGGCTCGCCTGAAGCGCCGGGGCTTCACCGGTTCGGCCATTCTCGAGCAGTGGCCCGAGCCGCCCAGCCTCCTCGACCAGGCGCGCGAAGGACTGCTCCGATTGTGGCAGGAAGAGGAAGAGAAGCTGAAATTGGAAAGCAGAAAGCAGAAAACTGGACGCGAACACCCGGCACCTTCACACCCATGAACACCGTTTATCACTCCCTCGTATTGAACTTCCATCAGCCGGCGGGAAACCTGGACACCCTCCTGCGCGACAGCGAATGGGCCGCGCGCGAAATCCTCTTCGCCATGGATCGCATGCCGCGCTGCCTTTGGCAATTCGAGGACGTCGCCCGCGTTCATCTCTCCACCTCGGGCACGCTCCTGGAAACGCTGGCGGACCCGCAATTCCAGCAGCGGGTCTATGGCATCGTGAAGTGTGGTGACCTGCTCTGGCATCTGCAGAACCAAAAGATCTTTCAAATCCTCGGCACGGGCTATTATCATCCGGTGCTGCCGCTCATCCCCGAAGCCGATCGCCCGGAACACTTGTCCCGCTGGCTGGGCATCGCGCGGCACCTCTTTGGCCGGACGCATTTCAACGGGTTCTGGCCGCCGGAGATGGGCTTCTGCATGGAATTGATTCCGCTGCTCAAACGGCTTGGCTACCGCTATGTCATCGTCGATAGCAACCATGTTGAACCGCTCTCCGCAATGCGCTGGGAGGAAGTGCGCTATCGTCCCCACTTGGCTCGGTATGGCGACGAGGAAATCGTGGTCATTGTGCGCGACCGGGAGTTGTCCGATGCCCAGGAGTCGGGCATGGACTGCGGCTGGTTTATGTCAGAGGTTCATCAGCGCACCAAGAACTGCGATTTCGCTCCCTTGGTAACCACCTGCACCGACGGTGACAACGGCGGCTGGTTCCGGAATGTGTCGGACAAAGGCAATTTCTGGGGCGTGTTTTACCGCCCGCTGCTGGACAAAGTCCGTTCTGCCGAAACCGAGGTGCGTCCCGTGTTCATCGAGGACTATCTGAACACGCACGGCGCCCACGGCTCCGTCACGATTCGCGAAGGGGCGTGGAATACCGGTTGGCATCACGGCACCGGCTTCGTTCAATGGACCGGTTCCCAGGCGCAAAAGGACGCCCTGCAGCGGGTCGCCCAAACCAGCAAAACCCTTCATGACCTGCGCCGCCGCGCCGCCGCTCAGGGCCTGGAGGCGACGCTCGGCTCCGACCTCGAACAGGCCCTCTGGCGGTTGCTGCGCGCTGAAACCAGTTGCAACTTCTTTTGGGGCCAGGCCTGGGTATCCCGTTGCCACCAGGACCTCGATCGCGCGTGGAGCTTCTTGAATAAGCTGGCGGCGGCCTTGCCTCAATGAGAGTGCCGAAGAGCCTATTTCACCTTGCTCACTGGCCCTTCCGGGTGCGTGGGGTTCGGCAGCAGGCGCCGTCCACCGCAATCTACCAAAAGGTCCATCTTCTCCAGCACCGTCTGGCCCAGCAGCACTTCGTCGCCCAGCACGAGCGCCTCATCGCCCGATCGGCGGCCCATTACTTCAAAACGGATGCCGTCCACCAGTCCCACCGCTTCCTGGCGGCCATCCGCGTATTCCACGAGTGAGGATTCGAATGGGACTACCCCCAGTTGTTGGACCAGTGGGGCCGGAAGGCAGGAGCGAACGGCTCCGCTATCGACCAGCGCATTGGCTTCCACACTGCGCACCAGGTTGGGGGCCAGCCTGCCTGACTGGGCCGCTTGCGCATCCGCTGAGTTGGTTAGCCGGACCTTGACGCGGACTTCGCCCATGGATTCTCCTTTCTGCATTAGATGTGGCTCAAGAATTGCCGTCATATAATTAAACGTATTCGGCTCACCTCGGCCCGTCAATCCGAAGCGGACATTCGAGTTTCGGATTCCCGCCCCTTGACATCTCGACCTTCAAACCCGCATGCTCCTGGCCTTCAATAAACCTTATGCTGTCGTCTCTCAGTTTAGAGCCGGCGGCTCGGCCCACCGCACGCTGGCCGAGTTCGGCTTTCCTCCCCGAGTCTATCCCATCGGGCGGCTGGACGCCGATTCCGAAGGGCTCCTCCTGCTGAGCGATGAGCCGGCATTCAACGAGCGTCTGCTCCATCCACGCCATGCCCACGAACGGGAATACTGGGCTCAGGTGGAGAAGATTCCAGGCCGGGAATCGCTTCAAAAGCTTTTCCGAGGCATTGTCATCCGGGGCCGCAAGACGCTCCCTTGCCGGGCCTGGTTGCTCGAACCGCAGCCTCGAGTCTCGCCGCGCGAGCCGCCCATCCGCTTTCGAAAAACCGTGCCCACCCGCTGTATCGGACTGGAACTGACGGAGGTTAAAAACCGCCAGGTCCGCCGCATGACCGCCGCCATCGGCAATCCGACACTCCGCCTGATTCGCGCGCGAATCGGCGGCTTCTGCTTGGGCGCGCTCCCTCCCGGCGTGTGGCGCGAATTGACCACGCCGGAGCGAGAGTTGGTAATGGCGCCAAAAGCCCGACGGCCAGGCGGCTTTTCAGATTGCACAGACGCCAGGCCATTGTGAAGCTACCCTCGTGAATGGAATCCCCTCAGTTCCCGAAGGCCCAGTCTATCTCGGCTTGGAATGCGGCGGCACGCGCACCGTCGCCGTTTTGGCCGACGCTCAGGGGCGTTGTCTGCACCGCCTTGAGAAAGCGCCGGCCAACCTTCGCTTGATCTCGGCGGTAGAAATGGAAGCTCAGTTCCGGGACATTGGATTCGAGTTGCCAACTCCCGCAGCCATCGGCATCGGCATGGCGGGAGTCATTTCCGACACCGATCGCGACCGGGTCCGGGCCGTCGCTGAGCGGGTGTGGCCCGGAGTGCCCTGCTGGTCCGGAAACGACCTGGAGATCGCCCTGGCCTTGGCGGAGATAGACTCCTATGGCGAGCCTGCCGCGCGCATCGTGGTCATTAGCGGCACTGGCTCCAGTTGTTACGGGCGGAACCGGCGTGGGAAGACCGCGTTTGGCGGAGGCTGGGGCCACATTTTAGGGGATCGCGGCAGCGGGTATGACGTTGCCGTACGCGGCTTGCGCGCCGTCATGCAAGAGTTCGACGCCAGCGGCAAATGGCCCCTTTTGGGCGCCCAACTCCTCAGGGTCTTGCAGCTCAATTCACCAAATGACCTCATGATCTGGTCTCACACCGCTAGCAAAAGGGATATCGCCGCGCTGGCAGTTGAAATCTTCAGCGCCGCCGACCGGGGCAACCTCCTGGCCAGAATTGCTCTCGAAGACGCGGCCGCCGCCCTGGCCGACGACGTCGTCGCCTGCGCCCAACGGCTCATCCTGCCCGGTCAGCCCGTCCAGTTCTTTCTGACCGGCAGCCTATGCCGCAAACGGCCCGCTTATGTTCGCCAGATCCGCGCTCAGATCTGGCGGTCGGTATCCAAGGCGCAAGTAAGCGTGCTGGAGCGCGAAGCCGTGTGGGGCGCCATCGAAATGGCCAGGAGGGAAGCTCAATCCGGCAACTCGGATAGGCGGGAAGCCCCAGGACCAAAACGCGGACTCCGGGATGCATCCCTACCCTCTCAATTGGATGCCCAGGAAGAAGCAATCCGGCTTGAATCCTTCGCAGACGGCCAGCAGACAAGGCGAACGGAGCGCACGCCCATCCCTGCGGGCGAGGCAACTGGAACCGGCGCGTACGAGCATGACTCCCAGCATGGCTGGCCCATTCCCACTTCGACCGGCCTCTCCCCAACCGAACAGCGCAACCCACGCTCGATGAACCTGGACAAAATGCCACTCTCGTCCGCCATCCGGCTGATGCTCGAGGAAGAGGCGGGCGTGCCCGCAGCGCTTCTGCGCGAATCGACCCGCCTCGACGCTGCCGTCACTCTCATCGCACGCGCCTTTCGCCGGCACGGACGCCTCTTTTATGTCGGCGCAGGCACCAGCGGGCGCTTGGGCGCGCTCGACGCCAGCGAATGCCCACCGACCTTCAGCGTCCCGGCGGATAGGGTGCAAGCCATCATCGCCGGAGGCCAGACTGCCCTGTGGTCATCCCTCGAAGGGGCCGAAGACGATGCGGAGGCGGGGGCCGAGGCTCTCCGTTTTCGTGGAGTGAACTCCAAGGATGTCGTCGTAGGAATTGCCGCCAGTGGGCGCACCCCCTTCGTTTGGGGCGCGCTCGGAGCGGCCAGGAAAATTCGTGCCGCCAGGATCCTGGTCTCTTTCAACCCTTGCCTGCAAATCCCCCCTTCGGCCGCGCCGACTCTGGTCATAGCGCCAGATGTCGGGCCGGAGGTCCTGACCGGCTCCACGCGGCTCAAGGCCGGCACCGCCACCAAGCTGGTCCTTAACATCCTGACCACCCTGGCTATGGTGAGGCTAGGCAAGATCATTGGGAACCTGATGGTGGATGTGAACCCCGCCAATTCAAAGCTGCGCGAGCGCGCGATGAGAATCGTCCAGGAGTTGACGGGAGCGCCCCGCGAAATGGCGCGGGCTGCGCTGGAGCGGAACAACTGGGTTGTGCGTGAAGCAGTCGAACTGATTAAAGCATCTCCAGTGGCCGTGGGCCGGAGGGGGGCGGGAAGAGGCGGTCCAGTTCGGCGAGTTGGGGCGCGGTGAGGGGATGGCTCAGCGCGCCGAGATTCTCCTCCAACCGGTCACGGCGGCTGGTCTTGGGAATGACGATGACGTCGTCCTTGGCCAGGAGCCAGGAGAGAGCCGCCTGCGCTGGGGTCAAGCCCGCATCCCGGGCGAAGCTGACCAGCTTGGAATCCTCCAAGAGCCTGGCCTGTTCGATAGGGGAATACGCCATGACCGGGACGTGGCGTTGGCGCAGCCATGGCAGCAAGTCCCAATCGATATTGCGGCGGGAAAGGTTGTAGAGCAATTGGTTGGTCTGCACCTCGCGGCCCGATGGAACCGCCCATAGTTCCTTCATCTCGCCCAGGTCCAGGTTGCTGACGCCGAAATGCCGGATCTTGCCGGCCTGTTGCAAGCCCAGGAAGCCCTCGACCGTTTCAGAAATCGGGATGCTGCCTCGCCAGTGCAAAAGGTAGAGGTCGAGCCGGTCTGTGTTAAGCCGGCGCAGGCTGCGCTCGCAGGCGGAGACGGTTCCCTGGCGCCCGGCATTTGAAGGGAGCACTTTGCTCACCAGGAAAACCTCATCACGCCGGCCCTGGATCGCCTCTCCAACCACTTCCTCGGCCCGGCCATCGCCATACATCTCGGCGGTGTCGATGAGCCTGGCGCCTCGCTCCAGACCCAGCCGCAACGTGGCTATTTCCCCGGCGCGGCGAGCCGGGTCGTCCCCCATATGCCAGGTGCCCATCCCAAAGGCCGGCACTCTTTCCCCGCAAGGCAGGCTTATCATCTTCACTGTTTGCTCCTTTTGGTTCCATCGGCAGCCCAGGAGACGCGCTCCTCAGGGCTGGGCAGCTTGGGAAAGGGCGCATGCGGCTCGGTTTGATACCAGCAGGCCACGCTGTAGTAATAATTGTGGCTGACAAAGGGCGGCACGCCCCGGCCCTGCTCGATCAGGAACCGGAGCGATTTGCGGAACGTGACCGGGTCCGGGACATGCCACCGGTAAGCGGTCGTGAATGGCCCTTGCAGCAACGGGACGCCAAAGTAGGGGAAACAGCCCGGACGCAGCCCATAAGACTCGCAGAAATAATCCTCGGAACCAGTGCCCTGCATGGCGTGCTTGCCGTCAATATAGACGATCTCGTCACCCTCACCCCACCAACCGCCGTCGTTGTTCTTGACGCTCAGGACGCAACCCACGAGGTGCCCTCTGCCTTTGGCATCGAGGATTAGGTAAGGACCTGGGGGCGGTGGTGTGCCCTGGCGGTATTGGGCATGAAAATAGAGCAAGTTTGTGTCGGGCTTGGGAAAGCTGCAGTAGTCCACCTCAAACCAATGCTGGCTGCGTTGTTTGCCTTCGTTGGTGATGGTGATGCGCGCCGACTTGCGGAAGGGCATTGGGAAATAGCAATTCCTCGCGGCGCCCGAGGCGGCTGGGTCGGTCAAGCCGCCCCGGTTCTGGTCGATGCAAACCAGGGCCGAATCGAGCTTTGCGGTGAAGCCAAACCCGACACCAAAGAAGTCGCCGACCGGCACTTCCACGCTCGGCTGGGTCTCCCCGTCCCAGTACATCCGCAGCACGTGGTATTGCAAGTGATGAGGCTCGCTGCTGGTGATATTATCACGCAAATGAACGATGCAGCCTGGGCCGTGGATGTCCGCCAACACCAACGTCTGGCCCGGCTCCAGGTAGCGCCAGTCCCGGTTGCCGCCCGTGGGATCGCTTGACGTAATCCGGTGGGCCACGAATTCACGAGCGGCGGCGAGGTGGCTGAGGTCCGTCTCTTGCGCCGACAGATAGGGCGCAGCCACCAGGAGCACACAGAGGCTAAGAATGGCACGCATAGGTGATGGCGCCAAAGCTACGGTGCATACATGTTCTCTGTCAATCTCACAGCCTGCGGAGATGAGGGCAATGATGCGGTGCTGGGTGGATGCCGTGGAGGGGTGAAGTAATGGATCACGGATCGCTGGACTTGAGTGGGCTCGCTTGCTCTGTGCTGCCCACGCATCCCGGTTCGGCTTCCTGTTTGGCGCTGGCGCGCATCAATTCCAGGAACCATGCCGGCGGGCGGATGGCCTTGCCTTCGCCGTTGGTAAATGCGTGGGTTGTCCACCCACCAACCACCGGGTGTCCGCTTGGGCTGTGGCATATCCGCACGTCAAAGCGCAGGCGCGCCCGCCCCTGCAAGCTCACCGTCGAGGTGACATCCAAAAGGTCATCGTACGACGCTCGGCCCTGGAATTCCAGATGCGCTTCCACCAACGGCAAATAGGTCCCTCTCGCCTCACAGGCGGCGTAAGACATGCTCATCTTGCGCCGCATCAGCTCGCTGCGAGCGCACTCAAACCATTCCAGCGCCCGAGAATTATAGAACGTCCCCATTTGGTCGGTTTCGCTATAGCGCACCCGCAGTTGGATGAGGTCAGTGATAGGCATGCCGGATTAGGATCTAAGTGCTTCGGGACATCTTTGTCAATGGCCGTAAGCGGCAATGGGTCTGTCGGTCTGTCTTTCCTTTGCCTTGCCGGAGAGTCTTCGGCGGACTAATCTCTTCTTATGAAGAGTCCTTTTCCAGGCATGGACCCGTATTTGGAGAGGTACTGGGAGGATGTGCATCACCGTCTGATCCAATACTCGTGCGATTCGCTCCAACCGCGCCTGCCCGAGGACCTTTGGGCCCGCGTGGAGGAGAGGGTGTTCGTCGAAACCGACTCGGAAAGGATCCGCTCCATTGTGCCGGACGCGCATGTCTCGCGCATTTATCCTTTGTCCAGACCCTCGCCCGACTTCCTGAAGGAGGGCGGCGGGGCCGTGGCCGAGCCGGTCGTGTTCGAGGTCCAGGAACCGCTGGTCACGGAGGGTTCGATCAGCATTTGCGAACGCCGCGGCGGGCGCGTCGTGACTGTGATAGAATTCCTAAGCATTGCCAACAAGAGCGCCGGGGTCGGGCAACAAAAGTACGCCGAGAAGCAGCAGCAGGTATTGCGGTCGGACGCGAGCCTGGTGGAGATCGACCTCGTCCGCGCCGGGCAACGGGTTCTGGCGTTGCCGGAGCATGCCATCCCGCCCCAACTTCGGGGGGACTACATGGCATGCATCAGCCCCGGCTGGCAGCGGAACCGGCGCGAGCTCTATCCGATGCCCGTGCGCCAGCGCCTGCCTCTCTTGCCTATCCCGTTGCGCCAGAGCGAGAGCCGGCTGTCCCTGGACCTTCAGGCGGTTCTGGACCGGGCCTACCTCACTGGACGTTATGATCGGCTCGACTACGGCGCCGAACTCAACCCGGCCTTGTCGGCTGAGGACGACGCTTGGGCCAAAACGCTCTTGAGCCTAAGGTCGCCGGGAAAACCTGCCTAGAGTTTTCGGATCCAGATGTTCCGATAGCGAACTGGATGGCCGTGGTCTTGCAGCACCAGAGGGCCCTCGGCGACGGCCCCATGGAACAGGGCGGCGGTGGTAGATTTTCCGACCAGCGTGACATGGTCTTCAACCAGCACACCATTCTGTATGACGGTGATGGAACCATCCACGATCTGGCCATTCGGTCCGGGGTGCGGAGGGTGGAAAATGATGTCGTAAGTCTGCCACTGGCCCGGTTTGCGGCAGACGTTAACCAGCGGCGCCGAAATGCTGTAGATGGCCCCGGCCTGGCCGTTGTAGTAGGTCTTATTGTGGTAGGAGTCCAGGACCTGCACTTCGTACCGGCCCTGGAGATAGACGCCGCTGTTGCCACGGTTTTGCCCTTCCCCAGTGACGACCGCGGGTGTTGCCCATTCTATGTGCAGTTGGACGGCACCAAACTGTTCCTTGGTCAGGATATTGCCCGTGCCGGGATTGACCTCCATGTAACCGTCTTCGACTTTCCATTTTGCCCCCCCTCCCGAAACGCTCTTCCAATTTGAAAGGTCTTGTCCATCAAAGAGCACAATGGCATCGGAAGGAGGACTGCCATGCCGGCCGGGAGTAATCACCGGCGGTTCGCCTGCCGCGGCCGCGCCAAGGCAAAGGCCAACACAATAGATGACGCTCAAACGCATGAGTGAATCCTGAGTAATAAAGTGAGTCATAGGCCCGAATTGTATTCCGCTTACGGATTCGACTTTCAAGCGAATTCTGCCGCCAAACCTCGCCGATTGTACGGGGGCGCGCGTCAGGCTCGGACGCGGTGCATGTTCCGGTGTGGGGGGCGTCCGAGCGGGCTGGCAATCGCAAATCGCAAATCTGGAATCGCAAATCCTTGAAGTCACCCTCCGCCTTGGATATGCTTTGGCAGGTTGCGGAACGGTATTTGCTCCGTTTCCCTATTTTGCGCTAGGTTTCGTTATGACATTGACAGAGAAAGTGCTTGCGCGGGCCGCCGGCAAGGCCCGGGTTGAGGCCGGCCAGAACATCTGGGTTCAGACCGACGTCCTGATGACCCACGACGTCTGCGGTCCGGGCACCATTGGCGTGTTTAAGCGCGAGTTCGGCCCAAACGCAAAGGTCTGGGACAGGAACAAGATTGTGATCATGCCCGATCACTACATCTTCACCTCGGATTCGAAGTCCAATCGCAACGTCGATATCCTGCGCGACTTCGTGAAGGAGCAGGGGATCACTTATTTCTACGACGTGATCGACGACCCGAATGGACACTGGCAATTCGATGCGAGCAAAGGCGTGCTCCAAAGGCAGCACGGCGCACGCTATGCCGGCGTCTGCCACACCGCCCTCCCGCAGAAAGGCCATACCCGTCCCGGCGAAGTCCTCTTCGGCACCGACTCGCACACCTGCATGGCCGGCGCTTTCAATCAATTTGCCACCGGCATCGGCAACACCGACGCTGGGTTTATCATGGGAACGGGCAAACTGCTGGTCAAAGTGCCGCAAACCATGCATTTCCGCCTGGAGGGCAAGCTTCAGCCGGGTGTCATGGCAAAGGACGTGATTTTGCACTGCATCGGCGAAATCGGCTTTGATGGCGCTACCTACCGGGCCATGCAGTTCGACGGCCCCGGCGCCTCCAGCCTTAGCATCGATGACCGCATGACCATTGCCAACATGGCCATCGAGGCCGGTGGCAAGAACGCCATTTTCGAGTTCGACGCCAAGACCGAAGCGCAGGTCGATTACCGCTGCAAGCTCAATGGAACGAAGACCACCTACGAGCCGGTGTTGCGGGATTCGGACGAGAAGTTCGTGTATGAGCTGGTGCTCGATCTCTCCAAACTCGAGCCCACGGTTGCCTGCCATCCCAATCCAGGCCAAAGAAAGCTGGCGAAGGAACTGGGTGGCATAAAGCTGGACCGGGCTTACATCGGTTCCTGCACCGGGGGCAAGACCAGCGATTTCCTCGAATTCGCCCGCGTCTTGCGTGGCAAACGCGTCAGTGTTGATACCTTCGGAGTGCCGGCGACGCCCGAAATTGTGCATGACCTCCAAACCGCCCGGTGGGACGGCCAGACCATCTGGGAAATCCTGCTCCAGGCCGGTGTGCAGATGACCGAGAACGCCGGCTGCGCCGCCTGCCTGGGTGGCCCGGTCGATACGTTCGGACGGATGAATGCCCCGCTCAAGTGCATCAGCGCCACCAACCGGAACTTCCCGGGGCGCATGGGCCACAAGGAATCGCAGGTCTTCCTGGCCTCGCCGGCCACCGTCGCCGCCAGCGCCATCAACGGGAAGATTACTGACCCGCGGGAGTATTTGCCCGATTGACAATCCTCGGCATCTCGGCTTTTTATCACGACAGTGCCGCCTGTCTGGTCCGTGACGGACAGATTATCGCGGCGGCGCAAGAGGAGCGTTTCACTCGCAAGAAGCACGACCCCGCCTTTCCCCGGCACGCCGTCGAGTATTGCCTGCGTGAAGGCAGGGTCACGGTGGGCGATTTGGACGCCGTCGCCTTTTACGAAAAGCCCTTCCTCAAATTCGACCGCATCCTGCACACTTACCTCGCCTACGCGCCCTCCGGCCTGAGGTCGTTTCTCTTGGCCATCCCGCTCTGGATTCGGGAGCGGATCTGGATGAAAGACCTGATTCGGAAGGAGCTGGCCTACGAGGGCAAGCTGCTCTTTCCGGAGCACCACGAATCGCACGCGGCCTCGGCCTTTTTCCCCTCCCCATTCGATGAGGCAGCCATCCTGACCGTCGATGGCGTCGGCGAATGGACCACCACCAGTTTCGGCATTGGGCGCGGCAACCAGGTGACGATGCAATCCGAACTCCAGTTCCCTCATTCACTCGGTCTGCTCTATTCGGCCTTTACCTATTTCACCGGGTTCAAGGTCAATTCCGGCGAATACAAGCTCATGGGCCTGGCGCCCTATGGCGAGCCGAAGTACGTCGATGTCATCCTGCGCGAGCTCGTCGATCTCAAACCCGACGGCTCTTTCCGGCTCAACATGCGCTACTTTAATTATGGCGTCGGTTTGACCATGACCAACCGCCGATTCGCCCGGCTCCTTGGGGGGCCGCCTCGAACCCCTGAGTCGCGCCTGACGCAGCGGGAAATGGACCTGGCCCGCTCGGTGCAGGAAGTTACCGAGCAGATCATGTTGCGCATGGCCCGGCACGTCCGCCGGCAGACCGGCATGAAGCATCTCTGCCTGGCCGGCGGCGTTGCCCTCAACTGTGTTGCCAATGGCCGCATCCTCCGCGAGGCAATCTTCGACGATATATGGATACAGCCGGCCGCCGGGGACGCCGGCGGCGCGCTCGGAGCCGCCTTGCTCGCCTGGCATCAGTACTTTGGCAAGCCGCGTCCCGCGCCGAGAGGCGGCGACATCCAGACCGGCTCCTATCTCGGCCCCGGTTTCAGCAACGCCGAAATCCGCTCCTTCTTGGAGGCGCGCCAGGCCCGCTTTGTCGAGCTGACCGGCCAGGAGCTTCCGGACAAGGTTGCAAACCTGATCAAGGCCGAAAAGGTCATTGGCTGGTTCCAAGGCCGCATGGAATTTGGCCCGCGCGCCCTGGGCGCCCGCTCGATTATCGGCGATGCCCGCTCCCCCAAAATGCAGGAAGTGATGAACCTGAAGATCAAGTTTCGTGAGAGCTTCCGCCCATTTGCCCCAACCGTCCTCGCCGAACGCGTCTCTGAGTATTTCGAACTCGACCGGGAGAGCCCCTACATGCTGCTGGTGGCGCCGGTTGCTCGAGACCAGCGCCGCGACCTGACCGAGGCCGGGAAAAAGCGGTTCGGCCTGGAGAAGTTGCTGACCGTCCGCTCCAGCCTTCCCGCCGTCACGCATGTCGATTACTCCGCGCGCGTCCAGACCGTCACGGCTCAAACAAACCCGCTCTTCCACCAGTTGATCCAGCGCTTCGCGGACCTTTCCGGTTGCCCGGTCATCATCAATACGTCGTTCAATGTCCGGGGCGAGCCCATTGTTTGCACCCCCGAGGACGCCTTCCTCTGTTTCATGCGCACCAATATGGATCACCTGGTCCTGGGCAACTTCCTCCTCGAAAAAACCGAGCAGAAGCCCCTCGACAAAGACATCGACTGGCTGAGAGAGTACGAACTGGACTGAATGCTCGGGGGCGTAAGCGCGGTGAGAGATTCATGATTTGCGATTTGCGATTCGTTGGCCCTGACTCTGGCATGATTTTGCCGCCAGTGGTTTTGTCCCGATTCTTGTGTGAAATGCCCCTTGCAGGGAAATCGTCACGCAGAATCGTCACGGATGGCAACGTGTTGCGGAGCACCGGCGCCCGGCGCGCTTGGCAATCGCAAATTGCAAATCTAAAATTCCAAATTATTTATTAGCGTTCGTTAGCATTTATTAGCGGGTCGCATGTTTGTTTTGGACGAAATTCGAGAACTGAAAACCGGCAAGCGCCAATTGCGCAATTTCGGCCTGCTGGTGGGCGGAGTATTGACTCTGTTCGGAATTCTGGCCTGGGCGCGGGGAAAACCGTTTTTTCCGTACGCCTTGGCGCCTGGGCTCGCCCTGATGGTCTTGGGGATGGTGCTGCCGCGAGTCCTAAAGCCGGTCTATATCCCCTGGATGGTCCTGGCCATCGTCCTGGGGTTCGTTGTTTCAAACGTCCTGCTGACCGTCTTTTTCTTCGTGATCATCACCCCCATTGGCCTGACCGCCCGCTGCATGCGCCGCGATTTCCTCAGATTGAAACTCGACTCCAAAGCCCCGACATATTGGATCCAACGCGAGAACCAAACCCCGAAATCCCCCGCGGAATACGAGCGGCAGTTTTGAACCCGTGCTGCAACAGAATCATGAATGACAGAATCATCGGTGGCAAGATGCTGCAGGAGGAAGGGCGCCCCGATAGCTCCGGAGTTTGCCATGATTTTGCCGTCAATGATTTTGTCTCAGTTCCTGCTGGCGAGCATGAGCGGTCCTGAACCTGGAAAATCCGAGACCTCCGTTCCGCCCCGGCCACGCCGTTGGAAACGGTTGGCTCAGAACCTGGGCCTTTCGTTCGCCACCTTCCTGTTGTGCTTTGCCGTGGCCGAAGGCGTCCTGCGGCTGTGTGGCTACGGTGACCTCATCATCTACCAGCCCGACCCGGTTCTTTACTGGAAACCCAAACCGAACCAGGACTGTTTCACCAAGATCGGCCACCTCCCGGTCCACGTGAATTCGCTGGGCACACGCGGGCCCGAGTTCCAGGTGGCCAAGCCCCCAAATACCTTGCGCATCCTCTCCCTGGGCGATTCGCGGACGTTCGGCTGGGGGCTGCGCGAGTCGGAGACTTATTCAGACCGTTTGCGCCAACTCCTGCAAGCCAAGATTGGGCGCGCGCAAAAGGTGGAGGTCATTAACGCCGGCGTCAACGCCTGGTCTTACCCTCAAATGCTGGCCTATTTCCGCGAGACGGGCCTTGGATTTCACCCGGACATCGTCATTCTGGGCGCAGCAAACCTCTGGACCCAGTTTTCGGACCGGAACAGCCCCCAGTTTGTCAGGGCCTTCATGCGGCGGGTATGGCTGAAGAACTTTTTGCGCCACTTCGCTATTTATCATTATGTCGTGGAGGTAAAACTGAAGTCCTTTTATGAGCGGTATCGGACGAAATTCATCCCGGTTGACCCCAAGCAAGACTCGCTCTTCAAGGCCGAGCAGCAGAAGCACCCCAACGCCGTTTTCCGCAACGCGATAACTGACCTGTGCAAACTAGCCCTGAGCAACGGAGTCAAACCCGTCCTGCTCTACCTGCCGACGCTCGATGAACTTGAATCGACCAATGCCGACCCGCTCCTGAAGATCAAGCGCCACGTGAGCCGGGAACTTCATATTCCCCTGGTCGATCCGAGCCCGGCGCTCAAGCCCGGGTTGAAAGGGCTTTACTTGGAGGGCGATCCCGTGCATCTTAATGCCCACGGCAACGACATCATTGCCCGTCAGTTATTTGAAGCTGTAAGTCATCTCAACGCGCCATGAACAAGCTGTCCATCGTCAAAGAATTCTACGACTTCCTGCGCGTTCGCAAGAAATGGTGGTTGGCGCCCATCCTCGTTTTCCTGGTGCTGCTCGGCGGCTTGCTGGTGTTTGCCAAAGGCTCAGCCCTGGCCCCGTTCATCTACAGCTTGTTCTGAAGCCCAGCCTCCGATAGCCTGAGGTTCTCCGAAAAGGGTGGCTTAATCGGCCGCTTAATCGCCCCATCTTAATCGAATTTGCCTGATCCTCGATTAAGTGACCAACGAAGTGGGCGATAAAGTGGACCCAACCGGACCTTTTCGGATAGCCCCTAGCCTGGACCCGAACAACCAAATGATACCATGAACATCATAGCAACACCGTTACGAACTCACGTTCGGCCTCGCCCACCGGCATCGAACAAAACCCTAACCGGATTTCATGCCGCAGCTCCCGTTCAGCCAGGTTTAGGCAGGTTTAGGTAAGTTCAACCAAGTCTAGCCAAAAACATGCTACGCCACACCCTAACCTCCGCCGCACCCTCGAACTCCCGCTGGAGTGGCATTTATCAGCGTGCCTTCTGCCTTTCTTGGATGGTGCGCAGCAACGCTGCCTTGGCGGGCGTCTCGTTGGTCACCGCATCAAGTTGCGCGCGAGCTTCAGCCAACCGTCCCGCCAGCATTTTCACCCGGGCCAGATGCACATAGACCGCTTCACGGTCTCCCTCACTCTGTGCGCTGGCCAGTGCGTTAGTCCAGGCCCGCAGGGCCGGCTCGTACGGGAAAGGCCTGAGCGCGTAGTATGTCTCGGCAAAATCCCATCCAAATGCGAAGTTATGCGGCTCAAGCCGCGCCGCGGTGCGATAAAGGTCAAGCGTCTTGGAAAAGACCTGCTGTTCGCTCAGCCCGTAGTGGGCCATGGCGGCCCGCCGCAACACATAGATGGCGTCGGCAAAATTGTGGTAGTAAAGACCGTTGGAAGGCTTGAGGGCGATGGCCTTTTCAAAGAACTCAAAGGCCTTTTTCGCCGGTCCGACCTCGGAATACCGCTCGGCCAGGTTGTTGTAGGCGTCCGCGTTGTTCGGATCCAGTTCGAGCACCTTCTCCCATTGCGCCTGGGCGCCCGCCTCGTCCTGGAGACTGTCGAGGAAACACCCGTAGGAAAGACGGGCCCGCACGTGCTTCGGATGGCGGCGAAGAAAATCCAGGTAGGCCTGCTGAACGGGCTTGAGCCGCGCCCGGATCCGGCGATCCAGTTCGGCGGGCCGCATCGCCGCGCCCCGGGCGGCAGCGGCCCGGTTTTCTCGCCGCCACTTGTCCACTTCCGCTTGGGCGGCGTCATCCGCGGCGGTCAGCGCCTGATACTCCTTTTCCTCGGATGTAATAGCAGAGGACACGGCACTTCCAGCCGTCCGAACCTCATTCGTCACAACACTGCCGACGCTCATGACGAGCACGGCGCCGACAACAATGCTCAAGTTCATGGTCCGAGTGTATGCGGCCCGATGCTGTTGAAAAGGCTTGTCTGAAGGCGATCATTGCGCTATTCGATCAGGACATGCCGCTCGATGGGGCAAGAACATGACTGATTTATGCGATTTAAAACACTCCCAATCTTTCTAGCCTTCTTCCTGATGGGTCTGGCGGATGCCATGGGGCCCAACGCCGATGCGGTCAAGGGGGCCTACGCCCTCAGCAATGTCATGTCCACGTTGCTGCCCTTCGTGGTGTTCATCGCGTTTGCCGTGTTCAGTGTTCCTGGCGGCCTTTTGGCGGCGCGCATCGGCAAGAAAAAGCTGCTCCTGCTGGGCCTTGGTATCAACGCCCTAGCCTTGGTGATTCCTTCGTTCACGGTGCCGGGCTTCGGCGTTCTTTTGGCCTGCATCTTTCTGCTCGGTGTGGGCACAACATTCCTGCAAGTGGCCGGGAACCCCATCATGCGCGACGTCAGCCCTCCCGGCCAGTACAGCGAGAATCTGGCCTTTGCCCAGGGCATCAAGGGCATCGGCAGTACCGCCTCCACTTACCTCGTGACCGCCATCGCCGCCTTGGCCATGTTCAAGGCCATGACCTGGCGCGGGGCGTTCCCTTTGTTCTGTGTTCTCATGACCTTGGCCTTTTTCGCGGTGGCGGCGCTCAAGGTTGAGGAGACTAAGGCCGACGTTCCTCCCAGCCTCGGTTCGACTGTGAGTCTTTTGGGTGAGCCGATCTTCTTCTTTGCCGTGCTGGGCATTTTCCTCTATGTCGGGGCGGAGGCCTCGATGGGGCGATTCCTCAAACCGACCTTGCACGGCTTCGGCATGACGGAACAGACCGCCAATACACTCGGCCCGACACTCTTCTTTGGGCTGTTAACCGTTGGCCGGTTGCTGGGCAAGCCCGCCCTCAAATTCATGAGCGCCCGCACCTGCTTCCGCCTCTCGGCGTTGCTTGGCCTGTTGGGCGCGGTGGCGCTGATGCTCGGTTCAAAGGCGCTGGCCCTGGCAGGCATCGCGGCGGCCGGCTTCGGTTTTGCCAATATCTGGCCGATGCTCTTCTCCATTACCGTCGAGGAGCGTCCAGAGCGAGCTAACGAACTGAGCGGCCTGATGTGCATGGCGATTTCGGGCGGCGCCCTTGTGCCGTTGCTGATGGGCTTCCTGCTGGATAAGAGCTGGGGCGCGATGGCGTTTATCGTACCCGCCGTCTGCTTCGCCTATCTGCTGCTGCTGTCGCTCAAAGGCGGACGCAAGCCCTCCGCCGGTGAGCCGCAACAAGCCCCGCTCGGCGCCAAGGCCTGATGTTAAAAGCAGAAAGCTGAAAGCAGAAAACCACTATGAGCCTCAACAACGACAAACGAATCGTAATGACGCTGGATGGAGGCGGAACAAACTTCCGCTTCATTGCCATCCGCGGCACCCAACCTCTCAGCCAGACCTTTACCATGGCCTCTCACGGCCACGATCTCGACCGCTGCCTGGCCAACATCATTTCGGGCTTCACCCAACTCAAGGAAAGCTGCCCCGACCCGCCTGTGGCTATCAGCTTTGCCTTTCCCGGCCCAGCCGATTACCCCAACGGGATAATCGGCGACCTCTATAACCTGCCCGGTTTCCGCGGCGGGGTGGCGTTGGGGCCGATGCTCGAGGACAAATTCGGCATCCCGGCGTTCATCAACAACGATGGCGATCTCTTTGTTTATGGAGAGGCGATTGCGGGCTTGCTCCCTTACGTCAATGGGCTGCTGGAAAAGGCTGGCAGCCCCAAGCGCTACCACAATCTCTTTGGGGTGACGCTCGGAACCGGGTTCGGCGGCGGGATTGTCCGCAACGGGGAATTGTTTGTTGGAGACAACTCAATGGCCGGAGAAGTTTGGCTGCTCCGAAACCGGATCAACCCGGAGAGTAACGCCGAAGAAGGCGCCAGTATTCGGGCGGTGCAGCGGGTGTACGCGGAGCAGGCCGGCATTCCGTTCGAGCGGGCGCCGGAACCGAAGCAGATTTGCGAGATCGGTCTGGGTGAAACCGCAGGAAACCAAGCGGCGGCTCGCGAAGCATTCCGGCAGTTGGGCGTTGTCGTTGGAGACGCCTTGGGCAACGCCCTGACGCTGGTGGATGGCCTGGGCGTGATTGGCGGTGGAATCGCGGGCGCCGCGCCTCTCTTTCTGCCCGCATTGATCCAGGAGCTGAACAGCAACTATACCGGCCATAGCGGAAAGACCTACCGGCGCTTGGCTTCGCCAGCCTTTAACCTCGAA
>JBJKSV010000742.1:0-7050 GCA_046703605.1 Limisphaerales bacterium | reverse complement strand
CCTCGACCTGCGTGCTGAGCCGGGAGACGCATTGGATCACATCCTGCGTCTGGCGGCGGATTACCATCTCCTGCTGCTGGCCAAGAAGGGCAAGCAATTCGCTGTATTCCTTCAGCTCTTCGCGGAGAGCCTCAACGAGATTTTGCAAGTGGTCTTTCATTCGGAGTCGCGGTGAATTGCCTGGATAGGGCGGAGGAATCGTTCCCGTGTCCCTGCTTCCCGAGCGGGGCGGGCGTGGCGAGTGGCGGGTTCGTTGAATCCTTCGAGGCGGGTTTTGATTGCGTGTCCAACTGCCGGGTGAGTTGGCGATCGAGCATCTTTGCGAGGCCAAACCCGCCGGAGTGTGAAATGGCCCCCGCGAGCTGTTCGGTAATCAAGCCGCGATAGATGCTCGCGGCGGCGGAATTGTCGGTGAACTCGGAGACGAACACCGGTTTCTGGGTCTCCTGGAGGATCTGCTCGAGCAACACCGCCTCAAACTTCTGAGTTACCTCGGCTACTTTTTGTGCTTTGGTCAAAGCCTGATTGTGCGCCAGTTCCTGGAGCGGAACGTCCGCGCTGCCCACATGAGCTGAAATCGCACTTAAATCCATATCACCGGATGATTAGCTCGGCCTGCAGAGCGCCCGCCTGCTTCATGGCTTCGAAGATTGACATAATATCGCGCGGGGTGGCGCCCAACCTGTTCAGAGCCGCCGCGACCTTCTCGACCGTGGGCAGTTCCGGCAAAGCGACGACAGTGGATGGGTTCTCTGTCACCTGTGTCGTTGTGCTGGGAGTCACAACCGGCTGGCCCCCGCTGCTGAACGGAGGCGGCTGTGACACATTGAGGGTCGAGGCCACATTGATAGTGATATTGCCCTGCGAAATGGCGCAACTGGAAATCTGAATCTCCGAGGTGGCCACAATCGTGCCGGTTCGTTCGTTGATGATCACGCGCGCCGGCACATCCGGCGAGACCTCGATATTCTGCAACCGGGCAATAAAATTCACGGGCGATGGACCACATTTTTTGGGCAGTTGCACCCGCACGCTCGTCGAGTCCAGCGCCAGGGCGCTGTTGGTGAACACCCCGTTGTCGGCGGCGGCCACACGCGCCGCGGAGATAAAATCCGGATTGCGCAGGAGCAGTTCGATGGCGTTGTCATGCACGATGGTCGTGGGAATGGCCTGCTCCACCAGCGCCCCGCCGATGATCTGTGCCGTGGTGGGAATGTTCTTAGTCACCGACGCCCCGCCGCCGCCACCCGGCCCGACGGTGAATCCGCCAACCGTCAGAGCGCCTTGGGCCACCGCATAGACCTTGTTGTCGGCGCCCAGCAATGGCGTTTGCAGCAACACCCCCCCTTGCAGCGACCGCGCATCTCCCATCGAAGCCACCTCCACATCCAGCCGCTGACCGGGTTGCACAAACGCCGGAATTTCCGCCGTCACCATCACCACGGCCACGTTCTTGGCCGAGAGTGTGGTCGGCGCCACATTGATTCCAAAGCGCCGGAGCATGTTCGCCACCGTTTGCTTGGTGTAAATCGGATCGCGGTCGCCCTCATTGGGCAGCCCCGCCACAAGCCCGTAGCCCACAAGCTGGTTGTCTCGCGCGCCAAGGATCGTCGTCAGATCGCGCACCCGCACTCCGGTGCCGGCTGCGGCAAAGACCCCAGCCAAATAGCACACCAGCATCAGGACTGGCCCCGGTAATCCCTTCAGACAGACGCCGGCGAGAGTGCGCCCTTTTTGAATCGCAAATCGCAAATCGCAAATCGCAAATCGGCCGTTCATGTTGGATTACCTATGAACTGAAGTCTAAAACGGTGAAATGATGTCCCACAACCGCGTGAACCAGCCTTTGCGCTGGCTTTCGGTCACTGTGCCCTTGCCGATGATCCGGATGCTCGCGTCGGCAACGTTGTAGCTATAGACCGTGTTGTCGGCCTGCACGTCGTCCTTGCGGACCATACCATGCAGCACGATGGTCTCGCGCTCTCCGCTGAAGGAGGTCTCGCGTCTGCCTTCCACGACAAAGTTTCCGTTGGGCAGCACATCGACAATCCGCACCGCGATCTTGGCCACAACCGCCTGCGAATCACTGATGGTGCCCGTGCCGTCATGCTTGTGATCCGAGTTATAGTTCATCGCCGGCATCGCGCCTCCATGGGCCAGGAAACCGGGGAAAAGAAACGAGGTGATCGCGGCGCTCAGGCTGGACTGCTTCTCGGTCTTGGTTTCATTGTTCTTGTTGGCCGTCGTGTTTTCCTCGACAAGGATGGTAATGATGTCGCCGATCCCCGTGGCGTGTTTATCGGCATACATGTCCTGCGGGGCCGCCTTGTTCCAGAGCGACTGCGAGAATCCCGGCGCCGGCGCCAGCGCGGCAAGCACAGCCGCCAGGGCCGCGCATCCCCGCCATCCCAAGCGCCTCCGCAAGCCCGGCATTCGGTTTTCAGCCGCCCCATGAAGTGCGGAGTGGAAGTCAAAACGTTCGACGCGCGAACGCCGCTCTTGGCTCCGCGCCCGCCGTTCTTTCTCTGTCGAAGGAGTAATCGGTTTCATTTCACAGGGGCACAACAATGGTTTGATGGTTCAGCACTTTCCCACAGAAGCGCCGGCCAGATTCGGGATTACGAACATGGATGATCTGGCCGGGTGCGCCGCTTTCCAAGGCCTGGACCCTTATCCTCACGCTCAGGGCGCCGGCCCGAACCAGGGCATCGGCTACCTCGCCGCGTTGGATGACCGGGCGCAGTCTCACCGAGCGGGCCAGCAGAGGCGAGCCGGCTCGAACCGATTCGGCCAATTCCAGAGAGTCGTCTCCGGGACTGAACTCGGCCAGCGGACTGTGCAGTGTCAGCACGTCGCGCCGCTCCAGGATAACGTCCGTATCGCTGAGAGGGGCGCCGATTCTCAGATTTGAGCGGGCCACCCACACCTTGCGCCACAGATTGGCCTGGACCGGCATTTGCCAGTTGCCGATACGCCGGCCGGCGGCCCGCAGTTCGAAGCCGATCAGGAAATAGCTCCGGATGCCATCGTTAGGCATTTCGAGGAGATTCAGGGTAAGCGGCCCATCAGGGACCTTGCAGGCCGTCCAGGAGCGCATCAAGCGCAACTCGAGCTGGCCGCCTCCCGACGCGTATTGCCGCTCGAGGGCGGCTGTTAGCAAGGTGCGTAGTTCGGGCTGGTCCAGCAGCCGCTCACGCGGGGCGGCGTTGGTCGCCTGCATGCCGCTGTGAATTGGAGCGGCGGAGGGTTCGGCCCCCGAAAGGATTAGGGGAAACCCTCCGCCGAGGGTGGCTGCCATCATTAAGACAAAGAGAGAACGGGAGTATTTCATGTATGCGGCAGGTTGTTGGCTTCCTGCATCATTTGGTCGGCGGCCTGCACCGCCTTGGAATTGACTTCGTAAGCCCGCTGCGCCTGGATGAGGTTGACCATTTCCTCGACGACGCTGACGTTGGACAGTTCCAGATAACCTTGGTTGAGTGTGCCGAAGCCGTTCTCGCCAGGATTGCCCAGCTCGGCAGTGCCCGAAGCGGTGGTTTCCTTAAAGAGATTGCTGCCCAGGCTCTGGAGTCCCTGCGGATTATTAAACCGTGCCAACTGCACCTGGAAGGTCGTCGAGCCATTGGCGCCGGTATAGGTAACGTTGCCGGCCGACCCAATCGTAATATTCGTAGTCCCCGGCGGCACCGGTTGGAAACCGCCAAGCACCGGGTAGCCATCGCTGGTCACGATGCTGCCGTCCGACGATGTCTTGAAGGCCCCATCGCGCGTGTAGGCCGTGGAACCGTCGGGCATCTGCACCTGAAAAAGCCCGTCTCCCTGGACGGCCACGTCCAGCGGTTCACCGGTTTGGGAAAGGTCCCCATTGGTAAAAATCCGGGCGGTAGCCACCGGCCGGGACCCCTCGCCGATCTGCACACCTGTGGGCAGTTGGTTCCCTGCGCCTTGGTCGGCGCCGGGCGCGCGGGTAGTTTGGTAGAGCAACTCCTGGAACTCCACCTTGCTCCGTTTGAACCCGGTCGTATTGACATTGGCCAGGTTGTTGGCGATGACGTCCAGGTTTAACTGCTCGGAATCCATTCCGGCCGCTGAAGAGTAAAGAGCGCGCAGCATACAATCAGAAAGATTTGCCAGGCATCATGACTAGGCCCCTCCCAAATCAGAGATGATCTTGCCCATGCGGCCATCTTGCATCTGAAGCACCTTCTGATTGGCCTCAAACATCCGCATGGCGGTGATGAGTTGGCTCATTTCAACCGTAGGTGAGGTGCTGGTCCCCTCCAGAAATCCCTGCCGAATGGAGGTCCCCTCCCCAGCGGGCGTCGGTTGCATGCCGGGTTGGCTGGCTATGAGCAGTCCCCCTGTAGTGGCCGTAAGTCTGCTGGGGTCCGAAAACCCCACCACACGCAGTTGGCCCGTGACTTGGCCGCCTTGGCTGATCTCGCCGGTCGGCGAAACGATGATCTTTCCGCCGTTGTTTGGATCAAACTGGATTGGCCCTTTCGTGCCTAGCACGGGGTTGCCCTGCCCGGTCACGAGCTGGGACGCCGCGTTGAGCTGGAACTGGCCGTTGCGTGTATAAGCATGCTGGCCATTGGACAGCTTGACCTCAAAAAATCCAGGGCCATCCAAAGCCAGATCCAGCGATCCGCCCGTGGGCCGAAACTCTCCCTGCTGAAAGCTGGTCACGGCACGGGCCGCTGGAATGAAAAAGCGCGTCGGAACAGTGCCCGAAACCAGGAAAGGCGAACCGGCCTGGACGTCGTCAAAAGCAACATCCTGCTTGCAAAAGCCGGGCACCGACGCCGACGCAAGATTGTGGGCGATCATTTCCTGCCAAAGCGATTGTGCGTTCATCGCGGCGGCGGCTTGATAAAGGCTCACGTTCATGTACCCCTCTGCGTAGCAACCATTGTGCCAGCCAGAAATGTGGCCGATTTCGGCCTCTCGCGCCCCTTTCCAGACCCGGCCTGAGGCAAAACCTTCCGCCAACCGATGCAGGATTTGCCTACCCCAGCCCCTCCATGACCAGCCTCTTGACCGGCGACAAACACTGACATGCTGTCTCTTGCGGGAGCGTGCCTATAACCTAGCAGCGGACGCCAGGAGGCTCTGATCTAAGGGGAAAATCACGCCAGAGCGGGGCCCCCTGGCGAGCGCTCCCCGTCTGTTGTCACCGGGCGGGCAATATATGGAAAACTAACACTGCATCAATCTCCGTTAAATATTCCTGAAGATAGTCGTTGACCCCGCTTCGCCGTTTCGCTACACTCCGCTCACCAAAGACAGGAAACCGTCTATGAAACACGAATCCATGAAGGCACTCAAGGGGCGCTTCGCCCCCCCCCCAGCACAAGCTGTTCCTCACCGGCTTGATCGCCGTTCTCACCTCCGCAACCGCAACCCTCGCCCAAACGCCCCAACCCGGGCTCTGGACCGCCACCCCGCTTGACACCTCCTCCACCCTGTGGCAGAAGACGGAGATGGCAACCAACCCGGCCACCGGCGCCGTCACACAACGCACCGTCCATTACACTGAGCTCGGAAGCTCCTTGAATTACCTCGCTCCCGACGGCACCCTCCAGCGTTCCGTCGACGCCGTGCAAATCCAGGCCAGCACCGGCGGTGCCGCCGCCCTCCAGGGCGAGGTGAAGGTTTATTTCCCGCCGACGCTGGCCGACCCGCTCACCATCACCTCCCCGGTAGGGCAGACCATAAAAATCGCCCCGCTGGCTGTCTATTACTACGACGCCGCCTCCCAAAAATCGGTTCTCCTGGGCGCGGTGCGCAGCCAGGCCCAGGGCGAACTCGAGCCGCCCAACGTCGTTCGTTACGATTCGGCCATAACCGACGGCATCCGCTGCTCCGTGCGCTGCGTCTATACCCACTGCGCGTTCTCTTCAGACATCGTGTTCGAATCGCAGCCGGAACAGCCGCCGGAGGCCTTCGGTCTGAACCCGGCGACCACGAGAATCCAACTGGTCCATGTCATCACCGGCCCCGCCCCGAGCCAGACCGTTCATGTCCTCAAGCCGGACACCGGCCTGAGCGATGCCACGCTGGATTACGGCGGCCTGCTCTTCCCGGTTGGCCGGGCATTCGCCCTGCCGGACGAAGACCAACCGCCGTCTCCGGGAACCCCGGCCCAAGTTATCGTTGGGGTCGGCGGCGCCGGCCAGGCCCTGGTGGGCAAGCAGCTAATCCAGCTCCCCAATGGGCGGTCCGGGCTCATCGAGTCTGTGGATTGGCTGGACATCAAACCGAAGTTGGACGCCCTGCCGCCTTTCAGCCAGGGAGCCAGCCTCTCGCTTCCACCGCACCAGGCCAGCCTGGAACGGGAGTTGCCGACGCTGGCTGGCAGGCCGGCCGGGCCCGCGCCCCCCATCCGCCTGGCCAGCAACCGGTCCAGCGCCAAGGGCTACGTCCTCGACTACACGACCATCACCTACGACCAGACGGATTACAATTTCCAGAGCGGCGAGACCTACCTCATCTCGGGCGGCCTGAACTTCGGCGGCGTAACCATCTTCAACACAAACTGTTACATCAAGTTCGCCCCCAACGCCTCCATGACCGTTTACAGCGATTCGCCCGATTGTTACGGCACGGTGGAGAGTCCCTCCATCCTGACCTCAAAGGACGAGGACCTGTACGGGGAGAGGATCGCCGACAGCACCGGCTCTCCCTCCTACGCCGCCTCGCCGGCCCTCTCCCTCTATTACCTGCCGAGCCCGACCACCGTTTCCGGCTTCAAGATCCGCTGGGCCCACACGGCTGTCGCTGTCAACAACTGGGGCAACTGCTCCGACCACGTTTACACGCTGGCCGACACCACTATCGAAAACTGCGACGTGGGCGCGAGCGCCAGCGGTTGCACCCTCAACATCCAAAACAGCACCTACTGCCACGTCAACACGCCCCTGTCTCGCACCTGCGGCACCGGCTCGCTCGCCGCATGGTGCCCACCGACCGTTGCAGACGCTTCGTTCCACCTTCCCGCCGCGGAAAATTGGCAGGAGGCCGAGCCGACCATTGCCGTCAACCCGAACC
>JBJKSV010000741.1:0-3848 GCA_046703605.1 Limisphaerales bacterium | reverse complement strand
CAGCGCGGTGGCCGGTAGTGCCCTTCTGAGCGCGCTTCTTCCCGCACTGGAAGTCCCTGTACTCGATCATCTTCTTCCAACTGACTTCGGTCAATTCTTCATGTTGGGATGCCGCAGGAGCAACCGGCGGCAGAACTGGAGTGATTCCAGCAGCTCGAGACTGCGGAGGCACTGAAGCTTGAGCTGGAGCAGGTGGTGTCGGCACCAGACCCAGCTTGCGCGCTCGTATCGCGGCCCAGTAATCTTCTCGCAGCTTTCGTGCTTCTGATATCCTGGTTGTTTTGAGACTAACCGTGGTGTCCGCGCCTCCGTCGCGCTTACGCAGATATTTCATCCCCGTGACCGGGTGCTCCAAGAGCAGCGGTTCGCGCACTTCGACTTCCTTACCGGCCTCGTTCCTGGTTCTGACGAAGACCGGAACTAGCTTTTGATTGTTCATGCGACGGGGGAATTATGGGGGACGGCCGACCGATGCAAGGGAAATAAGACTGGGATGGATTCTATCTAAGTGCCTTGCTATAAAGTGGTACGCCCGCCGCGACTCGAACGCGGGACCCTCTGCTTAGAAGGCAGATGCTCTATCCAACTGAGCTACGGGCGCACAATGTTATGCTGTAGTCGCTTACGCTTGCCAAGCATCCGAACAACCGTTCTGATTGCCAGTTGACACTGCTCGCATGAAAGGCTCATAGGGAGACTGAAGCCCCTGGGCGAAGAACCGGTGTCCAAGCATGGTCGATTACAAACCATCGAACGCTTATTCGCACGGATCCGAATCAACGGCAAGCTCATTCGACAGGGCTGGAAACCACCGCGCTCTGGTGTCTCAGTTGATACGTGACGGTTTCAGGCCCTCAACAATAAGGCGAGGGGGCGGCCACAATCAAAGTTCACGGAGCACGATGTTGTGGAACCAGAGCTTGACCTGCGATTTGCCCTTGTCCTCGGTGCCCTGGAGCGAGATGTGGCCGCTGTGATAGGCGGCAAAGCCGGGCCAGTGGGCGAACTTGCTGTGGGACACGAGCTGCTGCCACTCGGGGGTCCAGAGCTGGGTGTCCACGACTTTGTGGCCTTCCATGAAGAATTGAACATGGCCATGGTCAACGATGATTTCGTAATGGTTCCATTGGCCGGCGGGTCTGACCCATTCGTAAGGGGCGGAGATGAGGCCGAACAGGTCACCCGCGCGCTCGAGGAGGGTGCGGCTGTCGGGCACGGTACAAGCGAGGTCGGCAATCTGCATTTCAGGGCCGGTTTCGTAGGTCTGGGAGTATTGGGGAGACTCGTGGACATCGAACATGACGCCGCTGTCGATGCAGGGCCTAGCCTTCCAGTCCACTTTAAGATCGAAGTTGGTGTACTCGGCGTCGGTGACGAGATCGGCATAGTCGGCAGGCTTGGCCGCGCGTGGCTTCCTGAGTTGGATGGCGCCCTTGCGGATAGACCAGTCTTTGCCGACGCCGTGTTCGCCGTACGAGTGCCAGCCATCGAAGTTCTTGCCATTAAAGAGAAGCTTCCAACCCTCCTGTCTCTGCTGCGAGGTGAGCGTGTTGGGCTTCTGTTGCGCGTGGACAAGAGTGCAGACGAGGCAAGCCAAGAGAGCGGCAAGCCCGATGCGAGGATAGCTTCGATGAATCATGGCCGGAACCTAGTGGCCCGCGGGCGCGGGTTCCAGGTAAAAGACCTTCCGTGGCGGGCGCAAGAAATTGCGTGCCAGCAGCCGGGAAATGCGGTATTCCTGAGCCGTGTTCGGCACACGCTCCATTCATAACCTCACGCTGATCGGGTTCATGGGTTCGGGAAAGTCCTGCGTCGGGCGGTTGACAGCCGAGGCGTTGCGCTTCACGTTTTTGGATACGGACGCCGTGATTGAGGCGCGCGCCGGGATGACGATTTCGGACATCTTCGCGCGGCAGGGCGAAGCGGTTTTCAGGCAATGGGAGAGGAAGATAGTCGAGGAACTGACGCGTCGCGCCAAAACGGTCATCGCCACCGGCGGGGGGCTGCCGGCAGACCCGGCGAACCTGGCAAGCCTCAAGAGTCATTCGCTGGTGGTTTGCCTTTGGGCCTCGCCCGAAACCCTCCACCGGCGGGTGAGCGGTCACACCCACCGTCCGCTTTTGAGCGAACCCGACACGCTGGAAAGAATCCGCGTACTCCTCCAGAGGCGCGAGCCGTGTTACCGCCAGGCCGACGTACTGGTGAATACGGAACTGCGCTCGGTTCGCGAGGTGGCGACGCAGGTGGTCCACCAATACCATCTGGCGCAAGCCGCGCATCCTTGAAAGAGGCGATTCAACTCCGGGCGCGTGAACTTGGGTTTGACGATTGCCGATTAACCAGCGCTCAGCCGCCCGAATCTGCCGCCCATTTCCAGCAATGGCTGCAACGGGGCTGGCACGGCGAGTTGGCGTACCTTGCGCGCAATGCACATAAAAGGGTGCAACCCGAGCAGGTCCTGCCTGGGGCGCGTAGTATTGTGACATTGGCAGCCAGCTATTATGCGCCCACCGAGACTGTGAGCGAACCGTCTTTGGGGGTCCAACCTGGTTTAGGAAGATCCGTGAGGCATCTCCACGGCGTCGTTGCACGGTATGCGCGTTACCGGGATTATCATGAGGTCCTGGGCGAACGGTTAAAACTGCTGGCCGACTTTATGAGCTCAGGGGCCGGAAGAGGCACTCGTTCGCTATGGTATGTCGATACCGGGCCCGTGCTGGAGCGTGATTTGGCTCAGCGCGCCGGCTTGGGGTTCATCGGCAAGCACACCAATCTCATCAGCCGCGATCTCGGCAACTGGTTTCTCATCTCGGAAATCCTGACAACGCTGGAACTGGAGCCAGACCCCCCTGAACAGAACCGCTGTGGGACATGCACCCGGTGCGTCGCGGCGTGCCCGACCGCAGCCATACGGGCGCCGTTTCAACTCGACGCCGGGCGCTGTATCTCCTACCTGACCATCGAGTTGAAAGGTTCAATACCGGTCGAGGTCAGGCCCGCCATCGGGAACCGGATTTTCGGCTGCGACGATTGCCTGGCGGCGTGCCCGTGGAACCGATTCGCCAAAGAAGGCGGCCTTATGAAGGCGCACGCGCGCCCCGACCTGGCCGCGCCGGACCTCCTTGAACTGCTCACGCTGGATGAAGCCGCCTTCAAGGCCCGATTCGCGGGGACTCCTATGCTGCGGGCCAAGTGGCGGGGCCTGCGGCGCAACGTGTGCGTGGCCTTGGGAAATGCGGGCGATCCCGCAGCCCTGTCCGCGCTCCGGTGCGCGGCCGGCGATCCGGACCCGATTGTAGCCGAGCATGCCGCCTGGGCGATCGACCGGATCGAGGCGCGATGAGCCGGTTCTTGTCTTGGTAAGCTGTCAGGACATCCACGCCTCGCAGGCGCAACGCGTGCGCAATGGCGCCGGGAGCATGCTGATCGAAATAAAAGGACAGTGGCATCGCCCTGAGCTTCAGCGCTTCAGGCGCGAAGAAACCACCCGGTGCCGAGGCTCAGCGTGCATCCTCTCGGCCTCGCGCTCGCTCGCTGCTATTTGCCGGTCCAATTCCTCGCGATGATCCGCATAGTACGCCAAGGCGGCATATACCTCTCCCAACGTGAGTTGAGGGTGGTTCAACGCCAGTTCCTGTGCGCTCCATCTGTAGGCGACGTGCTCGCGAATCAGATGAATGAGCTTGAAGTTCTTCCCGGCAATTAGCGGGCGACCCGGATTCGAGCAATCGAGATGTTCATAGACATGCGCCGTAGCAGACATGATTCAAGCTTAACATAACGGATGGCCAGAGCAAGCACCTGAGACATCCGCCGGCATTTCCCATGTGAGCCCACCCAAATCAAGG
>JBJKSV010000740.1:0-3489 GCA_046703605.1 Limisphaerales bacterium | reverse complement strand
GTTGCCAGATCAGTTATCCCGGTCAAGCCCCGCTCCCCGAAATCCACCCGGATGAGTCCGTTTTGAAGCGAATCCGCCTGGACCGTCGCGCCTATCGCCAGCAGTCCAGCCATCAACGAGGGCCATCTCCAGGCCATCGAAAGAGATGCCGCCGATGCGTTTCGTTGGAATTGTCCGAACCGTCCAAATCGCATTTTCATACTCTGGCATTCCGCCTCAAATCGTGTAGTCTTCCCGGCCAAGACCGACTTGGTTCCATGCCCGTTCGTGGAGATAGTACAAGACGAGCTTGGTAAACAGTTCCACAAAGCCGATGGACAGCGCCATCTTGATCGTACCGGTTACCAGGAACGACACGATAATGGTATCAACGGTCCCGGTTGCGCGCCAGGAGATAGCTTTCAAGAGACTGCGATAGCGTTGTTCTGCCATGAGAAGATGGGAGCATAGGCAGAATCACAAGTATGTCAATAAAGATAGTAATGATTTGCGCCTTTTTGTCGGATCTTGCCCGCAATGGGTTTATGGGAAAAGGTGGAGCAGTACAATCCACCAGTCTCTTCATCACTTGTCCGCAATGCTTCTGCCCCGCCAGAGGGTTGCCGTGCTCGGAGAGCCATTCACATGCCGCTGAAGAATGCGTCAATTGGCACGCGCCGCTTCTCGAAGCCCGGGCCTGAATACTGAAGCTCCAGGCGCATCGGGCCGCTGGCGTGGCGATACCAGATGTGGAAGGCGTGGCAGCCCTGCTTGAGGTTGATGCCGCCCGATCGCTCCGAGCCGTCGCGGTCAAAATCGTCGTCGATGACCGTGCCGCCCTGGATGCGCATCTCGGCGCCCGAGTCGTCATTGAGATAGAAGGTGTAATGGCCGTCCTCCGGCACTTGGATGCAGCCGCTGAACTCGACGCCAAAGCCGGTATCACGCGGGCGCACGCTTGGGTCCAGGCCAGCGACGTCTCCGCTCTTGATGGGAGTGAGGGTATCGAAGTTCGGCACCCAGGGCCATTGGCCTTCATACACCGCATAATCGAGCCGCTCCTGGCTCAGCCCGGCGGAAGTTGAAGCGGGGATCAAGGCGCTGTCGTAGGGGCGCGGCGCGCCCGGGTCGGGCCGGTGCAGTTCCAGGACCCGCGCCTTCATCTGCTCCTCCAGGGAGGCAAAGGCAGGATTGACGCCCAGGTCGTTGGCCTCCTGCGGATCGCGGACCAGGTGGTAGATTTCGAAATCGTCATCAGCCGAGCCGATGTTGTAACGCACGCCTTCGTATCCATTGAGATAGATGACCTGCATCTGGCGGCGGCGGCGTCCGCGGTGGGCTGGCACAAACTCGGTGTATCTGGGGGTGATGCCGTTATGGAAATACTCGATGTAAATTGTGCTGGGGCGTTGCTTGCCCTTGCCGGTGAGTGTTGGGACCAGCGAGACGCCGTCCGAACGGGCGGGAGCGGGCAAACCGGCCAGTTGGGTGAAAGTCGGCATCCAATCCCAAAAGGCGCTTGGGGCGGCGCTGACGGTGCCGGGTCGAACGTGGCCAGGCCAGCAGGCCAGGGTGGCCATGCGGATGCCGCCTTCCCAGCAATCGCGTTTGATGCCATCAAAAGGCCCATAGCTGTCGAAGAAATCGGCCGTGAGCGGTTCATGCGGGATGTAGGACTCGATGCTCGGGCCATTGTCGGAGGTGAAGACGATGAGGGTATTGGAGGCGATGTGCAGGTCGTCCAGGAGCTTTCTGAGGTCGCCTACGGCGCTGTCGATGCGGCGCACAGCGGTGGCGTAGCGCTTGTCCACGTCGGGCCAGGGCACTGGGGGCGTGGCCGGGTTATGGTCGTTGTCGTAAGTGGCGTGGGCGTAATCAGGATGAATCCAGGAATCGGGCGTGCCGAAGGCGGTGTTGATGAAATGGTGGGGTGTGCCCAGCCACTGGATGCCGCCATGCAGGCCGCCGCCCGCCGGGTAGGGCTGGCTCGGGAGTTCCTGGACTGCGTGGGGTGTGTCGTAAGCAAGATACATAAAGAAGGGCTGGCCGGGCTTGGTTCGCTCATGATCGATAATCCATTTCTTCGCCCGAGCGGTCCACAAGTCCGCCGTGTAGCATTTGTCCAGCATGCTGGAGACGTTGGTAGTATCATCCCAGACCTGTTTTGGGCCGTCGTAGAGGCCCTCCTTGGGGTAATGCTCATGGCCGTCCTTATGCCGGGCATAGCCGAAGAAATAGTCGAAGCCGCGTTTGGTGGGAAACGCCGGCCATTCCGAAGGCTTGGAGCCGTGGAGACCCTGCAAGCCGTATTTGCCAATTATCACGGTGGCATAACCTGCCGCTCTCATGACCGTGGCCAGGGTGTGGTTATTCTCCAGCGCCTTGTCGAATTGGTTGTTCCGGACATTGGCATGGCCCTGGTCCACGCCCAGCAGGAGCGACGCGCGGGACGGGGCGCAGACCGGGGCAGGACAATAATGCCGGCTGAAGATCATGCCGTCCGCGGCCATCTTGTCGAGGTTGGGGGTGTATTCCCGGGGCAGACCCTTGGCACGGCTATTCTGGTAGAGCACGCCAAGGTCGCCGTAGCCCAAATCATCGGTCAGAATGAACAGGACATTGGGCCTTGGCGGCGGCGCGGCGCGGAGTGGCAAACAGGGCGCGACGGCCAGCATCGCCAGGGAGGTGACCAATCCCGCAGCGGATGCCCGGGACGGGGGCCAGGCGCTCGCGGCGGGACAGCTCCTCGATGGGTGGCGCTGGCAAGGGGCCGTGGAGTGGTGGAAAAATGGATGGTTGGATTGTTGGATTGGTGGATTGTTGGTGAGATGGCGCGGTGAGAAAAGGAGCGCGTTGCGCTCGACGCTACAATAGTCTTGCCGGCTTGCGGGTGTGTTCATTTGTTAGTGTGATACGTCAAGAAGAAGACGTCTGGCAGGTGGCGAATGTTCAGCCGCGCTTCTGTAACAACGGATGGAAGCCTTGGTTGGAATTGGTTCTTATGCTCCTGCGGCTCTTTGCGGCTGATTCCGAGGAGCGGCTGCGACAGTTCTGAGACAACACCCTCGTCCCCGAGCGTGAGGCGCTAGAGTGTCCCGTTTCCACCGGCACGGTTTGTCCAGATCGTGGACGGCGGGCAGGCACCGCAGGCGTGAGCAATGGCTCCAGGGGCTTGTAAAGGGCACTTCCTTCCGCTTTTGGCAGGAAACGCCAGGTTGAAGCCGCTGAACGGCTGTTTGGATCTGTTCCAGTGTGGTTTTGGCGTCGATCTTGCTCCACCATGATCGCATTGAATGGATGATCGACGTATCAGCAGCGATCCACCGTCAAACGGTTCACAAGGGACGGCATCGCGACTATTCCAAGGCAATTCCGCAGGCACGGCAAGAGAAGATATCAGTCGGCGGGATGCCCTCCAGACACTTCGTAATCTCTCCGAATCTGTTAGGCGCCTTTCGAGAACGGTTGAGCGCGGGGGACGGGCAGCGGTTCTGGAGTTGCTGCATGAAG
>JBJKSV010000739.1:0-3954 GCA_046703605.1 Limisphaerales bacterium | reverse complement strand
AACCTGGTGGTTGTAGGAGACCTCAACGACACTAAAGACTCGGCCTCGGTCCACGAGGTCATAGGCCGAGGCCGGGGCAAATTGATCGATACCCGGCCGTGTGAGCGGAGGCCGGGCAGCTCCAGCGGCGATCCATCCGGCGTAAAAGGACGGACGGTTACGTGGACGCATTTCTATCCCAAAGCCGATACGTATAGCCGCGTTGATTTCATTCTGCTGAGCCGGGGCATGGCCCGGGAATGGGAGAAAGATGAAACCTATGTCCTGGCCTGCCCTGAATGGGGGATAGCCTCCGATCATCGCCCGCTGGTGGCGGCCTTCGAAGCCGAAGACAGGTGAGAATCGCGTCGGCCTTTATTCGCCCAGCAGTTCTGATTTTGATCCCGTCCCGAGCCAAATCACCCGACCGCCTAATTTTCGGGCCCGCGCAAAATAGGGTCCTGCTGGACGATCGGCTCCAGGTCCAACGATTTGCGGTCCATCCCTCCTCGGGGGGGATGGGAGCATTCGCCTTTTCTATGTCCAGCCCGAAGTCGATCACCTAATTCTCCCAATGGGTGCGGGCGAGGTCCTCTGCCACGAGGCAGGAAACCCCGGACTGGCGGAAGAGGGCGGACAGTTCATGCGTGCGCGGTTGGGGATGCCGCTGGAATTCACCAATCACGATTCTGCCATGGGCGCTGTGGTGGATCAGTCCGGGTTCAATCCGGTTCAGACAGACAAAGCACAACCCGCCCAGAATCTGGTCACCCCTGAAAATCCGCGCGAGCTGCTCCTCGTTTCCCAGGCCGTTCTGGAGCGTGAGAATCGCCGTGTCCGGCCCGGCCAACGGCGGCAGCAGGTTTGGAAACTCGGTGTTCGCCGTGGTCTTCAACCCAATGACAACCAGATCACAATGCCCTATCTCGTCGGGCAGCCGGGCGCACTTTGGCTGAACATGGAAGTCGCCCTTTACGCTGCGCACCTGCACGCCCTGGCGGCGGACGACTTCGTAATCGGAACGCAGCAGAAAGTGGACATCCTGGCCCGCTTGGACCAGCTTTGCCCCGTAGTAGCTTCCTACCGCGCCGCAGCCAACGATACCGATTTTCATCGCCAAGAGTATAACAGGGGGAGGCCGCCGAATGCACGGACTACAGGCAACAGACCATAACCCGCGACCCTGACCTGAGGCGCAGAGCCGCGGCGTGATGAGTCTCCGCTCGCCGGGGGTCCTCTCTCCGGGTGTTCCCTATTCCGCGCTTCCCCATGCCAAGCGGTCGGCCTATTTACTCATTGCCTCCCCCGCGTTTGACATCGTCATTTACGATTTATCAGCATCCTCGCCTCATGCAACAGGGCGTCGGTGAAAACGCGTTCGTCCCAGGCGGGACCTAAATCCTCGCCCTCCGCTCTCGCGAACTTGCGTGAAGCCAGGTCAATTCCACCAGTCAGCGTCTTGCGGGCCTGGTCACTTTGGTGCAGTTGGTGCTCCGCCATGGCGAGGACGGCGTTGGCTTGAACGTCCCGGTAGGTGTCAGGCCACTTGCGGTTGGCAAGTGACTGCCGCAACCAACCCTCGGCACTGGCAAAACGCCCCCGGCGGTATTCGGCCAACCCGATAGTGAGCTGGCAACCGGAGAGCAGGGAATTGGTCTTGCCCTTGGGGATGGCGCTTTGCGCCATCCGGTTAACGATCTCCGGATCCACCCCGGAAACAGGCAGCATCAGACAGGCCTTGGCCATTTGTCCGGCGACACTTGGGTTGGGGCTGTTACTAAATTGGGCAACAATTCTCTGGCAGCAGTGTCGGTACCCGTCCAAATCTCCGCTGGCGGCAATCGCGCAGGACAACCAACGAAGGATCTGGCGATCCCCCGGCCGGGCGTCCAGGGCCTTGGAGAAGTCGGCTACGGCCTCCCGGAAATGCCCTTGGCGAGCGGCGAGCACGCCACGGGTGGCCAACAGGTCGATGAGTTGAGGCGAGCCCTTTGCGGCGGAACGGATAAACTGGTCGAGGGCCTGGCGGACCTCCGTGAATTCGCCGTGGAATG
This sequence comes from Limisphaerales bacterium, assembly GCA_046703605.1. GTDB lineage: Bacteria > Verrucomicrobiota > Verrucomicrobiia > Limisphaerales > UBA8199 > JAJYHY01. Next base: position 1,921 of record JBJKSV010000739.1, on the reverse strand, counting down.
CCAGGAACCCCACTTCGTCTTGGATGGCACCCACAGGTCCCGGATATTCCAACCGCCCCACCGCTCGAAGAATCGCCGCTGATTCGCGGCGAGCGGCTTCGGCTTCTCCGCTCTTGCCCAGCCTCTGCAAGACATCTCCGAAGCAGGCGAACGTCACGGCCAAGTCCAGATTGTTCGTGCCTAAGACCTCCTGCTGCGCCGGTAAAATCCGGCGACACAATGCCTCCGCCTCCGCGTAGTCGCCTTTCTTGGCCAGAAGAACCGCGAGGTACCCCCCGGTCGCGAGCGTCTGTCGGTTCGTCTCGCCCAGTTTGTGCTCCTCCGCCTCCAACTCCTGGCGGTAAAGCTGCGCTGCCTCGGCGTAGTCGCCCTTCCGGATCAGCAAGTGGGCCAGGCACATCTCGGTGGCCACGGTTTGGCGGTCCTCCTTCCCGGGAGTCAATTCCCCGTCGTTCAAAGCTTGCCGGTAGAGTTGTTCCGCCTCGGCGTATTGGCCCTCACTGTCAAGCACCAATGCCAGGTTGTGCATGCTGTTTATCGTGTAGAGGTTGTGCTCACCCAAATTGCGCTCGTCCGCCTCCAGCACTCGGCGGTGCAGTTTCTCCGCCTCGGCGTATTCTCCCTTCTGCTGCAGCAGACCGGCGAGGTTGTTCAAAACGAGTAACGTGTTCGGATGGTCCCTTCCCAGTGTGCGTTCATGCCCCGCCAGCGTTCGGCGATAGAGTTTTTCGGCCTCAGCGTAGTCGCCTTTGTGATGAAGCAGGAACGCGAGATTGGCTTGGATCTCCAGTGTCGTCGGATCGTTCGTGCCAGACTTCGCTTCACTCACTCTGAGCGCCTGGCGGTAGGTGATCTCGGCGGCCGCGACGTCGCCTCTGGCCTCAAGCAGGACCCCCAGAGCGTTGCGGGTCTCGATGGTACTCCGGTTGTCCTCGCCGAGCATGCGTCTTTGGACCGCGAGCACTCGCCGATAGAGTTGCTCCGCCTCGACGCCATCACCCTTGCTTTGGAGTATGTTGGCCAGCAACTCCTCGCTCTGGAGCGTGTTGGTGTTTTCATCACCCAGGATGCGTTCTTGGATCTGGAGCGCCGGACGGAGCAACCGCTCGGCCTCAGCGTGGCCGCCCCTGTCCTCTATCGCCATCGCCAGCCAGTACACGCTCGTCAGCGTGTCCGGGTGCTCTTTGCCCAGCAGGCGTTGGCGCATGTCCAAAGCCTTGCGATAAAGCGTTTCCGCTTTCGGGCGCTGCCCTATGCTCCAATAGACGCCCCCGAGAGTGAACCAGAGCGAAGCTTGAACCACCGGTTGGTCCTTCATTTCCTCTTCCGCCCGTGCCGTCGCCTGGTCGAGTATCTCCCGCATTAGCGTCGTATCCCGGCCTCGCGCCTCTTCAGGTGTCACGCTCGTCAGCATGTCTTGCAGGAATGCCACCATCGTTTGCGCGAGCCGTTCCGACCGTTTGGCCCGCACCGCTTCCCAGGTGCTGACCGCTGCTCCCGAGATCAGCAGCAGGACGATCACCGTGGCCGTCCCAAAGCCATACCGATGCCGGCGGACAAACTTGCCGAGCCGATAGGCCTTGCCGGGGGCCGCCGCTTCCACCGGCTCGTCACGAAGGTGGCGTCCCAAGTCTTCCCCCAGGGCGTCGGCGGTGCCATAGCGCCTGCCCCGCTCTTTTTCCAGGCACTTCATCACGATCCAGTCCAGGTCCCCGCGGACGAGCGATCTCAACCTTGGCGGTTCGACGTGGCGATGCTTGGCCACCCGATTGAGATCTTCGGCGGCCAGCGTACTCAAGCGGGTCGAGGGCTTTGGGGGTTCCTTCTCCCGAATGATCCGCCGCATTTCCTCCACCCCGGCGCGCAGCATTTCCTTCTGCTCGAAAGGCAGGTGGCCCGTCAGCAACTCATAAAGCAACAC
>JBJKSV010000738.1:0-3896 GCA_046703605.1 Limisphaerales bacterium | reverse complement strand
ATTTGCGGCTGCTCCAATGTTTTGGGTCACGGTCTCAAAGGCTTGAGTTGGGCCACGAACCCGCCGTCTGGGGCGAAGTGGACTCTTAAGGTGTCGTCGTGTGTGACTTCCAGCCTTTGAACCCTCAGGTGGTTCGGGTCGGTGTTGGCATCAGGCGCATCCCTCCACACCCTGGCGGTGTAATGCCCTGCGCCGAGAAAACTCAGCGGCAGGTCGAGGTCGCGCGCGTCGTTTGCGGACATGCCACCCAGGTACCACGTGCTGCCCTTGCGGCGAGCGGTTACAAGGAGCTTGCCAATCTCCGCGGCGGGCACCCGTGTCTCGTCCCACCAGGTCGGGACGAGCTTCAAAAAATCGAATCCAGGCTGGCCCTCATAAGCTGTTGGATAGTCGGCCACCATCGGGTTTGGATTGTCAAAACAGACATACATCGCCAGTTGCTGGCAGCGGGTGCCCAGGACATTCGGGGCGATATAGCGCGGTTTGAAGTTGGCGCGCGTCACGGCGCGGAATCCCCCGAGGTGATAATCCATCGGGCCGGCGATGAGCCGGGTGAAGGCCATCATCAGGTCGTGTTCGGGGGTGCAGCGGTCGCTCCACTTGAGGAATTCGAGATTCAGAGCCCCTTCGTGATTCATCAAGTTGGGGTAGGTGCGCCGCACGCCAGTCGGTTTCCAGATGCCATGGAAGTGAATGAGGATGTGGTGACGGGCGGCGGCTTTAAGAATCGATTCGGCCAGTTCCACAGAGTCTTGGTCGTCGTGATCGAAGAAATCCACCATCATCCCGCTCCAGCCCATCTTTTGGAAGGCGGCGAAGGCCTCATCGACCCGTCCCCGCAACGCTCCCTGGTGTACCCATGTCCATAAGCGGATATGCTTCGATTCCGCGTATTTCCGAATGGCGGGCAGATCGAAGCCTGGCCGGAGGCGGGTCACGTCCGTGTCCGGGCCGGGCGCAACTCCCTTTCTGGTCTGGAAGTACCAAGGTGTCGTGGTCTTCTCGTCGGCGATCAGCGAATGAGTGGGGATGCCATTCCGGGCGCAGAAGTCGATGTACTTCTTGGCCATGGCGAATGAAAGGATCGGCAAGCCGCGCTTACCGTCATAGACATCGCCGTTCCACCAGGACCAGGTGATCTTTCCCGGCTGGATCCACGACACGTCCTTGATAGCCGGAGGGTCGTTGAGACAGTAGATGGTGTTGGATTCAAGCAGCACACCCGGACGATCTCCGATCAGCACCAGGCGCCAGGGCGTGCGCATCGGCAAGGGGCGCACCACCTTGGTGCCATCCGGACGCGGTGTAAGCTGGCAGACCAGTTGAACGGTCGAGACCTCGTTGGTGCGGCGCCGGAGCGACATCCCGGCGTAGTGCCTCAGCGCCGCCTCTGTAATCGCCGCGCAGGCACCGTCTCCCCACGACAAGGTCAGCGGCATGTCCAGCAGCGCGCCGGGCCGGATTTCATCACAGGAAACGGTGGTGACGTTGTGCTCGTGCGAGGTGCGGTAGCTCTCCAGGTATTGCACGTAGGCGGTCGGCGCGCCTTCAACCCCGAAGGAGGTCGTTTCGTCCGTAATCGTAACGGCGGCATGGTCCGGGTCTTTGGGCAGCTCATACCGCAGGGCGACGGCATCGTCGTAGCAGCGGAATAGGACCTCCAGCCTCCGGTGCGTCGCGCTTTCCAACTCAAACCGGAGTTCCTGGAACCGGTCCTCGGCGTAGTCCGCCTTGCCGAACAGAACCCGAACGCGCCGGGCCACCGAACGTCGATGACAGGCTACGACGCGCACCCCAGCCAGCAAGTCACCTGCGTCCTCCGTCCGCAGTCCCAGTTTGCACTCCCCGAGAACCGGCTTGCCACCGAATAGGGCGGACCACTGTGGGCGATAGACGGAATCCGGGACGGGCATCTGAATGGCCACTGCGATTTGCCGGTTGGGAGAGGTCAACCGCCACACCCCGCCGCTCTGAGCGCGGGCGGCGGGGGATAGCAACCAGGCTAGCGTCAGGACCGACAGACAGCACCCGCATCGATAATTGGGTTTTGGCAGCAAACTCATGGCAGATGATAGCGCGCTTCCACGTTTTCTGGAAGGCCCATCTGCTTCGATGTGGCCGGCGACTCGCGAGCACTCTTCTCTTGTCAATTCATGGCCCAGACGCGACATTAGCGCCGTTGAACATGGAGCCAGAGACACAATCCGCAGGCACCCACGGTGGAGGTTCCGCCCGTCCGCCGTGGTGGCGAATCGCGCTGGTCGGGCGAAGGCCCAAACGAACGGCGGTGCGGATTCTGGTTCTGGCCGCGGCCTGTTTCCTGATTCGGGATTTTGCTGTGCTGCCCGTTAGGGACGTGGGCATCAGCATGCTGCCGGCGTATCGGTCGAACGCGGTTTATTTTGTGAACCGGCTGGCTTATATCTTTCACGGACCGCGCCGAGGAGATGTGGTGGCTATTCGGCTTCTGGCGGGCCCGCATGTGATGTATATGAAGAGGGTGGTCGGCTTGCCCGGGGAGACGGTTGCTTTTCGCGATGGCAAGCTGTCGATCAACGGGAGGGTCATTGACGAGCCGTACGTCCGTGAGCCTTGCGACTGGGATCTGCCACCGGAAAAAATCCCGCTCGGACAATACTATGTCGTGGGGGACAACCGCTCCATGCCGGCCGAGGATCACACCAAGGGCCGCGTCGAGCGCCGCCTGATTTTGGGCAAAGTTTTTAGATGAAGCGATGGATGATGCGCGGCTTGGTGATAGCCGCACTGATTGCGGGCGGGTGGGGCGCCTGGTACTTTCTTTTTCCCAGCCCGGAGCGAGTGATTCGGGGTCGAGTTCAAGATCTGGCTCGTCTCGCTTCGTTCTCATCCAAGGAAGGAACGCTGGCCAAGGCCTATCACTCCGAGCAGTTGGCGGATTTCTTTGCCAAGGACGTTGTTCTGGTGCTCGACGTGCCGGGCAGTTCCGTGCGGACCTGGAGGGGGCGGGACACCGTCCAGGAGATAGCGATGAAAGCGCGCACGGTGCTGAACGACCTTCAGGTGAAATTCCCGGACGTGGCCGTTTCGGTTTCCCCCGGCCAACGGGAGGCGGTGGTGAATGTCACTGCCGAGATTCGTTATTCCGGCCACCAGACGCCCGACGTCCAGGAATTAGAGCTGCGCTTCGAGAAGATCGGAGGCGACTGGCTTATCAAACGTGTCGAGACCGTCAAGACCTTGCTTTGGCGTGAGGGCGGCGCGCAGGTCAGCCCTGCATCTTTTTCCGCCACTTCGTCCCGATTGCCGCGGAAAGAGTGAGGTCATGCGAGGGCGAAGCGACTTTCATCTGAGGCGTACGCAACGGCATTTCTCATTAGGCATTGGGTATTTGCCATTATTCATTGGCAATGCGAAATGCCCAATGTCTAATGCTCAATGTCCAATGAGACGGGAAAGGCGGTCTGAGGCCTCCCTCGCTAGTGTACCGCCATCCACCATCCATCCTCCACCATGATTCCCGCCGCTTTGCGACTTTTGCAGTCCGAACGTCCCCTGGTCATTGGCCACCGAGGCTACGCGCGATTTAGTCCGGAAAACACTCTGCCCTCCATCGAACTCGCTATCGCCGCGGGAGCCGATCTGGTCGAATTCGATTACCGGCATAGCAAGGACGGTGTTCGGGTGGTCATCCATGATGCGAACCTGGATCGGACGACAGACGCGCGGCGGCGTTGGGGCGGCAAGCGGATCAAGGTCGAATCGAGAACCGCTGTTCAGATTCAAACTCTGGACGCCGGAGCGTGGTTCCATCCCCGTTACGCCGGCACAAAGGTCCCGCTCCTGGATGAGGCGCTGGAGTGCGTCGGCCGGAGGAGTCTGGCGCTGATCGAGCGCAAGGCAGGAAATGCAACGAC
>JBJKSV010000737.1:0-4833 GCA_046703605.1 Limisphaerales bacterium | reverse complement strand
TTCAGAAACCGGGCCAATTCTGCGTCTTCAAACGATTCCCGCTCCATGACATGGCACCAGTGGCAGGTGGAATAGCCGATGCTCAGGAAGATCGGCTTTCCCTCCTCGCGCGCCCGGGCGAAGGCCTCTTCGCCCCACGCATACCAGTCCACCGGGTTATGCTGGTGCTGAAGCAGGTAAGGAGATTTCTCCCGTGCCAGGCGGTTGGCCCGGACGGAAGCCGTATGCGAAGCTTGGGTCATCACAATGTCTTTAGTTCATACACAATAATCATTTGTCGCCGGTCTGCAAAATGCGTACTGTTTGTCGGCGGCAGTAATAATGTTGACGATTGGAGTTTAGTGTTATCTCCCAAATACTGGCGAGCGGACGCGGTGCTGCGCTTATTCCTAAGCGTGGTCGTGTGCGTTTTTACCGGCTCGATTCTGGTTAATCTTTGGCAATACGCCAGTGGAGGGGCGAAATCGGAACCACTGCTCTTTTATGCCTTGACGGCGTTTGGACTCCTGTGCCTTGGAACCGCGTTGGTGCTGGTCAACCGGCCCTGGCGGATCGAGAGCATCATGCGCCGCATGGCTGTCGCGTTGGCCTTGTTCTATTTTGGAATGTTTGCGGGCGCCTGGGCACAGAAGCTGGCCGGGCCCCCCCAACGCGCCGTAGCGCAGTTGATCATTGCTGCCTTGAGTTTCCAGGGTGCGGCCCTGGTGCTCGTCACACGCCTTCTGCGCGAGCATCAAACCAGTTGGAGCGAAGCCTTCGGTTTTGCGAATGGCTGGCGCCGGGCCGTGCTGATCGGCTTCGTGGCGGCCACGCTGTTTCTGCCCTTGGGCTGGGGGCTTCAACAGATCTCTGCGCTCTTCCTGCTGCATTTTTCCCAACTTGGGATTCATCCCGAGCCACAGCAGGCGGTCCAGACCTTGCGGGCAGCGACAGGTCTGCCTGACCACATTGCCCTGGGCATCATTACGATCCTGCTGGCCCCGTTGGCGGAGGAGAGCCTGTTCCGCGGAATTCTCTACACCTGGATTAAAAGCGCCGGCTTCCCTCGATTGGCCCTCTGGGGCACCTCGGTGCTCTTCGCCCTGGTCCACATGAATTTCGTGACTTTCCTGCCGCTGTTTGTCCTGGCACTGCTCCTGGTCTGGCTTTACGAGCACACCGGCAACCTGCTGGCATCCATGGCGACACACGGCCTGTTCAACGGCTTGAATTTCGCCATGCTCTATCTCCTTGAAAAACGGCCCGGATGAACGAATTCGAACTGATTGCGCGCTTAACCCGCTCCCTGCCTTCCAACCGCTCTGTTGTTGTCGGGCCGGGCGATGACTGCGCCATCCTCGACCTCGGAATGCCCGACCGCCTGCTCCTGTTCAAGGCCGACGCCCTGGTCGAGGGCATCCATTACACGGTCGCGGCCCCGCCCGAAAAGATCGGCCATAAAGCCCTGGCCCGCTGCCTGAGCGACATCGCCGCAATGGCCGGAACCCCTACCGCGGCCCTCGTCACCGCCGCCTTGCCTGCCTCCTTCGATGCCGCACATGTCGAAGGCATCTACGCCGGCATGAGTGCCCTGGCCCGGCGCCATGAGGTAGCCATCGTTGGGGGCGAAACGACAACGAACCCGCAACGGACCCTGCTTTCCGTCGCCGTGCTTGGGGTGGTGCCGCGAGGCAAAGCCGTGTTGCGCTCCGGCGCTGAGGTCGGTGATGCCCTGTTTGTCACCGGCGAACTGGGCGGCTCGCTGGCTGGCAAGCACTTGGACTTCGAACCGCGCTTGGCCGAGGCGCGATGGCTGGCTCAACACTTCCATATCCACGCTATGCTCGACATCAGCGACGGCCTGGCGGGCGACCTCCGCCATCTCACAAAGGCCAGCAAGGTTGGCGCCGAGTTGCTCGCCCCCTCGATTCCCATCAGCCTCGAGGCCCGCCGTGCCGCCAAAGAACAACCTTCCTCCAAACCGCCGTTGCTGGCGGCCTTGACGGATGGCGAAGATTTCGAGTTGCTATTCACCGTTGCCAGCCGCGATGCCATTCCCGTTCTCGACGGTTGGAATAAGCAGTTTCCGGGCCTGCGCCTGACCTGTATCGGCAAGATTACCGGCACCGAGGGCATCACTATCCGCGACAAACAGGGCGTCCGGCCCCTAACCGCCAATGGCTACGTGCATTTCTCGCGGCCCGAATGAGACGGAGGCCCTGGGCGAAACCTGGGGCCTCTCCGCCCAAAGCGGGCTTGTCATTGGTCTGTGCGGCGAGCTTGGCGCCGGCAAGACTATCCTGGTGCGCGGTCTGGCCCGGGGACTGGGCATCGGCTCGCGCGTGCAATCTCCGACCTTCGCCCTGGCCCGAGTCTATACAGGCGGGCGTGTGACTCTCTACCATTTGGACCTCTATCGGCTCGAGACCCGCCAGCAAATTGCCGCAGCCGGTCTTGAAGAATATTTCTCTCCTCCAGGCGTGGCCGTTATCGAATGGGCCGAGCGATGGTTCGGAGAAAATGGCAAGCTGGCATTGGGCCCCCGGCTTCCCTCCTCAGGCCCCGGCCCAATGTCTCCCCCGAAGGCCGCCCCCGGGATCTTGCGCTGGGTTACCATCGAATGCCTGAGCGAGACCGAGCGCCGCATCAATTATGAAGATATTGGCTATTGAGTTCTCTTCCAGTCAGCGCAGTGTCGCCGTCGTTCAATCTCGGCCCCGAATCAGCCATGCGCCGGCTTGCTCTGGAATCTCGAATCTGAATTCGCCTCGGTCCGAAACCTCGAATCTGAAATCTCAAATCGCGGGATCACCGCTGGCTGCCAACGAATCGCGCTCCAAAGGCGACCCGGCCGTCAACGCCATTTCCGAGAACGAAGCCGTGGCGACAGGCCCGGACACGCCGGGGCCGCTGGGCCTGGTCGATACAGCGCTGCGCGAGGCGGGCCTCGAACGCGAACAGATTGAACGCATTGCTATTGGCCTGGGCCCCGGCTCTTACACCGGCATTCGTTGTGCCATCGCCCTGGCCCAAGGTTGGGAACTGGCCCGAGGCACCCCCTTGCTGGGCATCAGCAGCGCCGAATGCCTGGCCGCCCGAGCCCACGCCGAGGGAATGACCGGTCCAGTCCACGTGCTTATCGACGCCCAACGAAACGAATTCTACCTGGCCACTTATCTCCTGGACGCCAGCGGATGGAGCGAGGTTGCCCCACTAGCCCTGGCAACCTCCTCCGACGTCACCGCCCGGCTTGAATCCGGCGGAGTGCCGGTGGGGCCGGATGTCCTCAAATGGTTCCCACGTGGCCGGCAGATGTTTCCCCGCGCTGGAACCCTTGGCTGGCTCGCCTTGCAACATAATAAGTTCCTTCCAGGCAACAGCCTCGAACCCATCTACCTCCGTGAAACTACCTTCGTCAAAGCGCCTCCACCCCGCAATATCGGCAAGATGGAGCAAACCACGGAATACAGAGAAAACAGGGAAAGGGGAAGGGAACCGTGAACAGCTTCAGCCATTGCCTGGGCGTGGAGCAGGAGCGCTTCATGCTATGAATTCAAGTGCCAACAGCCGAACCGCCCCAAGGTGGGCTCTACGCTTTCCGCGTAATCCATGTATTCCGTAGTTTCCACTGAAATTCGCCTTCGGGACACACTTTCGCTGGATTTTGGGTGTCAGTAATAGCATCATATCGGCATGAACTTGATCCTTTCGATGCACAACCTGACCAAAACCGACGCGATCGAAGATCACATCATTTCGCGCATCACCAAACTCGAGCATCTCGACCGGTTTGCCATTGACGCGCGCGTGACCCTCGAACGCGATGCGACCAAGGCGCCGGAACGTCAGTTTTCCTGTTCGGTGCGCCTCTCGGTGCCGGGACCGGATTTGTTCGCGGAGGATGTTGAAGGCGACCTCTACGCGGCCATCGACCTTGTGGTCAAGAAGATTGAACAGCAGATCCGCAAGCGCCGCGGCAAGTGGAAGACCGCCAAACACAAGGCCTCGGTGCGGCGCAAACGCACCCTTCAAGAAAAGGAAGCTTAACGACATTACAATGCGGAAGACTGAACCGCGCGGCTTGGCCACCCGGCCGGAGCCTTGCCGCGCGCCGACCCAGGCATTTCGGGGCGCTCGGCAGCCCCTGCTATTAAGGGCGCGCATCGTAGCGCCAATGGCCCAACCGCCCATTTCCGATGGGGCCGTCCTGGTGGAGGGGGCACGCGTGCTGAGCGTCGGACGCTGGCGCGATTTGCGTGGTGAAGGTGGCCGCCAGCTCCTGGACCTCGGAGAAGCCGCCCTCCTGCCCGGTTTGGTCAATGCCCATTGCCATCTCGATTACACGAACATGGCCGGCGAGTTGCCTCCACCCAGGCTCTTCACCGACTGGTTAAAGCTCATTACCACCACCAAAGCCGGCTGGGACCGTGCCGATTACGTCAAATCCTGGCTCGCGGGCGCTCAAATGCTCGTGCGCTCGGGCACCACCACTGTGGCGGACATCGAGGCGGTTCCGGAACTGCTGCCCGATGTGCTGCACGCCACTCCCTTGCGGGTCCTCTCCTTCCTGGAAATGATCGGCATCACCGGGCGTCGTTCGCCCGAGGCCATTCTCCACGAGGCGGCTGCGCGAGTCGAACTGTTGCGCGCCGCGCGATTTCCTGCCGGGCTTTCCCCTCACGCCCCTTACACCACCCTGCCCGAACTCTTGCGCCTGAGCGCCCAAATGGCCCGCCGGCGGCGTTGGCGCGTCGTCACCCATGTCGCTGAATCCGGCCTGGAATTCGAGATGTTCTCCCATGGCCGCGGCGAGATGTTCTCCTGGCTCAAACGCAGCGCCCGAGACATGTCCGA
>JBJKSV010000736.1:0-9554 GCA_046703605.1 Limisphaerales bacterium | reverse complement strand
CCAGGGCATTGGCAGCGAAGTGCATGATGGCGTCGGGCTTCGTGGATTTGACCGCGTTGAGAATATCGCCGTCCACCTCCGGTTTGCCGAAAACGAATCTTGCGCGTGCATCCACCGCCGAACGGTGGCCTTCGCTCAGATCGTCATAGACGGTCACCTGGTGGCCGACGCGAAGCAGCTCTTCCGTGCAGACCGAACCGATGTAGCCCGCCCCGCCCGTGACAAAGACGTTCATGGGTTCAAAGCCGTCCGTGGGTCAATCGATGACCGGGCGCAAAACGATGCTGCGGTACTCGATCCCGGTGTGGTCGCCTTGGAGGTAAATCGGGCCGGGCCGGCTCACGTCGGACCAGAGGGCGCCCCCGGTGCAGCCTTCAACCGGCTTGTTGTCGATGATCTTCTGTCCGTTGAGGATGACAGTGACATGGCGATGGACGAAAGTGATGTCCAGGTCTTGCCATTGGCCGGGAGGTCTCTCGGCGGCCACGGTCGGCGTAATGCGACTATAAATGGCGCCCATGTGATGCGAATCTACTCCTTGGCCGTAGCTGTCTTCAACCTGCACCTCGTAAATCCCGCGCAGATAGATGCCGCTGTTTTCGCCCTTGCCAACACGGACTTCGACTTTCAGATTGAAATCCTTAAACACCTTGTCTGTCCGCAGATTGCCGTAATCCTTATGGGGCTCGCCTTTCACCTGCACCGGGTTGTTGATGAGGATGCCGTCCTGTACGCTCCAGCCGCTGACCGCGTGAGGGTCGGTGAGCCGCCATCCCGCAAGGTCCTCTCCGTCGAAAAGCTGGATTGGGGCGCCATAATCCACCTGGCTCAAGTCCGGGGCTGGCGGCATCGGCGGGGTGCGCCGCCCGGAGAACTGGGCGGTATCGAAGCCCCGCCCGTTGCGCCGCGGCTGAACGCTGATGAGGTGGATATGGGTTCCATCGGTTTGAGCAAAGATGGTTTCGACATAGGTCTTGCGCACCTTGTTTCCGTCAGCGGACCTTTCCTCAAACTCGTGGTTGCGCCGCAAAACCAGTTGGCCGTGCTCCAACCGCGTGGAATTGATGGGCTCGACGCTGCCCCAGCCCCAGAGCATGCTCGAATGCAGGTGGCCATCGCTCTGGCGGACGCCCAGCCAGCCGGCGGCGCCGCCGGGAATGGTCAATTCCCAACTGCCGAGGAACGGGTTGTCCGCCGCGAAGGCAACGCCCGCGGCCATCATCGAGGTAAAAACCAAAGATCGAATTATTGAGGATAAGCGCATAATCAGCCGACTTTTATGCCTGCCTTGGCGTCGAAACGCAAGCGAAATGCAAACTGACGACAATCTAGTTGGTTTTCTCCGGGCAGTGCGGCATCTTTGCTCTCGTGAGAAGTGACCATCGGTTCCACCTTGCGTCGTCTTCTTGTCTGTCCGTCGCATCCCGCGCCTGTCATGCTAAGTGAATCCTGTGGATGATGGCAAAGAGGACAACAGAATGAGACGCGGCGCCGGCAGACAACGCGAAAGGCGCGCGGGCGCCGGAATTCTCAGGCTGGGCATCGTCCTTGCCGGGATCATTTTGGGCCAAGTCATCCTCTACGGCCCCTCCCTGATTGGCCGCAAGGTGCTGTTGCCGCTGGACATCCTTGCCGCTCCGGGCGTTTATCTGCCCCGCACGCCCCAGGTCAAGGCCATCCAGATCCAGAACATCTACCTGTCCGATCCCATTTATGTCTTTGAACCCGCGCGGCGATTCGCCGTGTCGGAACTTCATGCGGGCCGGCTGCCGATGTGGGCGCCCTATCAATACGCCGGCGCACCTTTCATTATCCCGAAGTTCTCTCCTTTCCTGGCGCTAGGCGATTGCGCAGCCTCGCCGGTCGTGCTGGCGTGGGCGCAACTTCTGGCCGCGGTCGTTGCCGGCCTGGGGGCGTATCTGTTTTTCCGGCGCGCCCTGAAACTCAGTTTCTGGCCGGCGGCCTTTGGGGCGTGGTGCTATCCGCTGACCGGATTCTTCGTCTTTTGGCAGGGTTACCCAACCGGCTACTCGGTCTATTGGCTGCCGTGGCTGCTTCTGGCGGTGGATAAGACCGTTCGAGGCCACGTGCTGGGGCCGTGCGCGCTGGCCATTTTCACCTGCCTGGCGCTGGTCAGCGGCAACCTGGACGTTGCCGGCCAGGTGCTGCTTGCCTCCGGCCTCTATGCCCTATGGTGTTTGTATGACGCGTTCCCGAAGGCATGGTTTGCCGCGTCCGCCCGGAAGAAGGTCGTGACGTTGGCTGTCGCCTGGGGCCTGGGCATCATGCTGGCCGGGCCGCAATTACTGCCACTCCTGCAGTATGCGCGCACCGGGGTACGAATGGTCGAGCGTAGCGGAGGGGAAGAGGATCGCCCACCGGTTGGCTTAAAGGCGCTTCCGCAGACTGTTCTGCCGGATATGTACGGCAAAGCCGGGATGATGAAGACCGGCAGTTTCCGCTACACCAAGGACAGCCAGCAGGAAAGCAGCGCGGCCGCCTACACCGGCCTGCTCGCCACGATGCTCGTCGCTCCGCTGGCTTTCTGCGACCGGCGGCGGCTTTCGCCGAATCTGTTTTGGGCGGGCATGGCCGCGTTCGGATTGAGCTGGTGCCTGGATATTCCGGGTGTCGTGAGCCTGCTGCGTCTGCCGGGGCTGAACATGATGTCGCACAACCGGTTGGTATTCATAACCTGCTTTGCCGTGCTCTGTCTGGCCGCTACAGGCTTGGAGGTCGTGCGCAAACGCGATGTCCGGTGGAACGGATGGCTTTGGCTCGCGCCCGGACTCCTGGCCGGGCTTTATCTCTGGTGCTCGTATCGGGCGCTGTTTCTGCCGGAGCCGATTGCCACCGAGCTTGAACAGATCCTTCAGTACGGCGGGCATCCAGGCTGGATTCGGAGCGTTGCCGATGTGCGGCAGGTGCAGGCCTCGTTCGTCCAGCAATACACCATCGGGGCGGCATTGTGCGCGCTTGGCGTAGTCGGTTGGTTGCTGGTCAGATTTCGTCCGGCGTGGCTTTCGAGGCTTTTTCCGGTGTTGGGTGTTGTGTTGGTAGCCGACCTGCTGTGGTTCGCCCATGGCCGGAATGTTCAATGCGACCCGGCGCTTTATTATCCACGGATCCCGGTTTTGGAACAGGTGGCCCATGCGGCGCCGGGCCGTGTGATCGGCTACAAATGCCTTCCGGCATGCCTGGCCGAAATGGCCGGCCTTCGGGATGTCAGAGGCTACGACGCGGTCGATCCAGCCCGGTACACGCAACTCCTGGCTCTGACCGCCGAGCCTGGGTCACCTGTGTTTTCTTACGCTCGCGTGCAGTGGCTGACGCCCAAGGTCGATTTTACGTCCGATGGCAACATCCGGCTTTCTCCGATCCTCGATATGCTCGGCGTCCGCTACGTGATCTTCCGTGGCACGCCGCCGCCCGGGATTCATCCAGCCTTCCAGGGAACCGATTACTGGGTCATGGTTAATCGCGCCGCTCTGCCAAGCGCCTTCGTCCCGCGCCGAACGCAGGTAGTCAGGGACGCCAGCAGCCGTTTAGAGAAGCTCGGTTCCGCTCAGTTCGATCCGCAGGACGTGGCTTACGTCGAGTCTCCGGTCCGCTTCTCGGGTCCTTGCCGCGGCACGGCAAAGATCCTTAGGGACACGCCGGACCGTGTCACCCTTTCCGTGCAGATGGAAACCCCAGGATTGGTCGTGCTGGCCGACCGCTGGGACAAGGGATGGCGGGCCTGGCTCAATGGGCATCCGGCGCAGATTCTGCGGGTGAACCAGGCCCTACGCGGAGTGGAAGCGCCGCCAGGCGCCAGTACCATCGAGTTCCGCTACGAACCCGCCAGCTTTGAATGGGGATTGGCGCTCTTCGGCGTGGCGGTGCTGGTGCTCGCGGGATGGACAATTCTGAACCGGTTGGGTGGTGACCGAGCTCGACGTGAGGGCGATTCCGGTGTCCGCCACTTGGAGGTTTAGATCGTTGATTCGCGGTTTTCGATTGGGCTTCCCGCCTCCCTTGTCCCTCTGATTAGCTGCAAGTCACAAACAGATCCGACCGGATCACTCTTTTTTCGGTGAACTTGCTGGCCTTGCTCAGGCATTTTCTGCCGCCCGGCTTTGCATCACGGAGCGGATTATGTCCAAGACCTCGGTTGGGCTGGCGGTGGCCTTTTGGATAATACGTTCAACCCCACCGCTGAGGCGGCGGCGGTCCTCCTCCGTGAGGTCTTTGGCCGTAATCACCAACACCGCGACCTGTGCGGCATCGCCACGGGCACGCAAGGCCTCCATGAATTCAAACCCGTCCATTTCCGGCATCATCAGGTCCAGCAGCACCAACGCTGGCAAGGCTCCATCGAGTTTCTCCAGGCCCACCTTGCCGTTGGGTGCCTCGACCACTTGCCAGTTGTCTTTCTCCAGAGCCCGGCGGAGCATGTCCCGGGTTTGCGCATTGTCTTCCACGACCAGGACGCTGTGGGGGCCGGCCGGCTTGCGATACTTTTGCAGGGTTTGGCGCAACCGTGGAAAGTCAATGGGCTTGGTGAGGTAATCCGCCGCGCCCAGGGCGAACCCCATCTGTTTATCGTCCACCATTGTCAGCATGATAACCGGAATTTCCGCAGTCGCCGCGTCAGCTTTGAGGGCCGTCAGGACGGCCCAACCGTCTGTGTGGGGCATCATGACATCGAGGGCAATGGCCGCCGGCTTGAGGCGCTTGGCCAGTTCGAGGCCGCTCTTTCCGTCGGCGGCGGCTTGGACGGCGAACCCGTTTCTTTCCAGGGCACGGCGGACCAGGTCCTGAACTGCGGGGTCATCATCTATGACAAGCACCGTCGAGCGCGGAGCATTCCGCTCATTATGGGCGGTTGATTTGGCAGGGAGGGACGATTTGGCGTCCGTTGAGGCGGCGTAGGTTGCCGGGTCTTTGACCTCGGCGGGCAAGGCGACAGTGAAGGTGCTGCCTTTGCCGTATTCGCTGGTCACGGTGAGATCGCCGCCCATCATCTGGCAGAACTTGCGGCTGATGACAAGGCCCAGACCGGTGCCGCCGTATTTGCGGCTGGTGGAGGCATCGGCCTGGGTGAAGGCCTGGAAGAGCTTGCCCAATTGATCCGGGGTCATGCCGATGCCGGTGTCGGAAACCTGGAACAAGACAGAGGTCAGAGGCCGGAGGTCAGAGGCCGGCTGGGCAATGCCAGGGCCGGAATTTCCGACTTCTGACTTCTGACTCTTGACCTCTAACGTGATGGTTCCCTTCTCGGTGAACTTGGAGGCGTTGCTCAGGAGATTGAACAACGTCTGACGGACTTTGGTGAGGTCGGCACGCATGGTTCCGATGCCGGCGGGACAGGATACTTCCAGGCGGTTGCCGTTCTTGGTGATGAGCGGCAGGACTGTGGCCTTGACATCCTGGATCAATTTGGCGACATCGAACTGCTCGATATAAAGCGTCATCTTACCGGCTTCAATCTTGGAGAGATCGAGCACGTCATTGATGAGGCCGAGAAGGTGTTTGCCTGCGGCGTGAATTTTCTGGAGATCGGGGTTGAGGTCGGGCACGCCAAGTTCCTCGGCCTCTTCCTGGAGCATCTCGCTGTAGCCGAGGATGGCATTGAGCGGGGTACGCAGCTCATGGCTCATGTTGGCCAGGAACTGGGACTTGGCCTCGTTGGCCGCATCGGCGGCCTGGCGGGCTTCTTCGGCGCGGGCTTTTGCGATCTTGAGTTCGGCTTCGATTTGCTTTTGGTGAGTCACGTCCATCAGGAGTCCTTGCCAGACGATGTCGCCGTTCTCCGCCAACTCCGGCCGGGAGGCGGCGTGCCACCATTTGAGCTTGCCCGAAGGGGTGATCATGCGGCCTTCAAACTCCCAGGGCGAGAGCTGCGCGGCGGACTTCATAACGCTGTCCTGAAAGCCCTGTATGTCGTCGGGGTGGACGAGTTGAAGGATGGGAGTCGCATCGTTGCGAACGGCGCTGGGATCGATTTCCCAGAGGTCCTTACAGCCGGGGCTGGCGTAGGGGAAAGCGGCTTTGCCTTCGCGGTTGAGAACGAACCTGTAAATCATGCCAGGCATGTTCGCGGCGAGATGCTCGAAACTGTGGTCGCGTTGCTCGATAACGTGCGCGAGTTGCACGTGCTCGGAGACGTCGTCGAGCAGCACGACTGCCGGCGCTGTCGGGCTGGAGGTCTCGCGGCAGACGGACAGGAGGAAATGCAGAAGGCGGGCCTGGTGGTTGCGAAAGGTGAAGTTCCATTCCACGGGTTGGGGTCCGGCCAGATCGGCCCAAGGCACGGGTTGTCCATCGGCTGGCAGTACGACCTCCTCGAGGGAACGTCCGGGCAGTGTTACGGCGTTGACGTCCAGGAGCCTCGCGAAGGCGGAATTGGCCTGGAGGATGCGCCATTCGGGGGTGACCAGAGCTACGCCGATACGCAGGCTTTGGAGGAAGGCGGGCATCCAGAGGGGGGAAGCGGCAGAGCTCATGGGGCACTGGGGCGGGCGGGGGCCGGCAAGTGCGGGGCAGTGAGGTGGGGCCGCCGGGCGAAAATGGCGGGCAACGACCATTGCATGCGCCAGATGCCGGCCAGGAGCGCCAGCAACCCGCACGCGCCGGCGAACCGCGCCGCCGTCCACTTTGTCAGCGAAGCCAGCAGGACCGCCACTCCGAGCAACGCCAACCCGATGCCGAGAAGCGCGACCGCAACGAAAACACCCAAGAAGACCCGTTGTCGCCAGGCCCTAAGCCGGGCTTGAAAGGCGGCGTCCACGCCGCGCTTCAGTTCCCAGGTCGTCAAATCCGTAGGGATGTAAAAGGGGTTTCGCTGGTATTCATCGCGCCAGCTCGCGATGAGTTCCTCGGAAGTTCGATGGGCCAGGGTGCCGAAGGCGGCCTCAGTAAGATGGCAACGGTCCACAACGGCGTAGAGCCGGTAAAACAGGACCAATCCCGCGCGGGTGCTGCGGCGCAGGACCCGGCCATAGAGACTTGTTGCGCGGCTCCAGCTTTCCGGGTCAAGGATTTCGGTCGCGCGCGCTCCAAGCTGATCGGCAATGAGAGTGTAGGGCAGGTGTTCTCTCAAGCCGCCGCCCGCGGGCAAGTAGCCCTTGAGGAACTCCGCCACCGCTTCGGTCAGGGCGACGCCTGCGGGAGAGCCGCGCCCCTGCCGGGCGAGGATGACCTGGAAGAGTTGTTCGGCGGATTCCCATTGGTCGGTCATGAGGTCGTCGCGCACGCCCATGATGTGGCCCACCAAGCGCCAAAGGTGGAGGAATGCCTCCTTCTGCTCGAGGCTAAGGCGGCAACCCCAGTGTTCCAGGCCCTTGGGCAGCAGGTAGGCGAAGGTCAGGAGAGTGTAGGCGAGGTCTTCCTGGTTGACAGGCACGCCGAATCGCTCCGGCCATGGTTCCCGTCGCTGCTGGAGCCGCTCGGAAAAGTTGGCGGGCGGGGCGCTGGCGGGCAGAAGGGCGGGCGGGGGCGGGTTGAGCAACATATAGCGCATGGAGGCGTGCAGGAGACGGACTTTCTTGGCGGCGATATAGCCGGCTCCCCAAACGTAGCGCTCGGGGCCCTGGGCGGAGTGGATTTTGCGCAATCGTGCCGTTATGGCGGCGGGGTCGAGTGCGGACGCATTGGCCGAGGCCTGAGCGGTTCGGATGATTCTGCCCTCATGAGGTTTCCAGAAGCCGCCCGGATCGAGCGAGTTGAGGGCGGCGGCCATCCGGGCTTGAATCTGCTCGTGAGAAGGGTCGTGGGGGGGCACGTCCTTGAGAATGCGCAGACCGCCCGGGTCCATAACGGCGTCCAGCATCAGGCCGGTCTCATAGACACGCTGGAAGATGTATTTCTGCTCGCGGAGCTTTTCGGTGTCGTAGAGCGCGGGGATGCCTTTGGCGATGAGATAGCAGGCGGGAAGACTGGCGGCGTAGAGAACGCCGAGCATGGCCAGGCTGTTGTCGCGCCAAAGCTGGGAGGCAACGTGCAACCGCTCCGGTTCAACCCAGTCAGGCGCGGGCATCGGCTCGTAATAGGCGCGCAGTTCCACTGGAAACTCGTGAAAGCAGGCGTTGACCTTGGAATCCCTGACCAGGAACAATTCGGCCTCTGTAGCGAGCACGTCCGCCAGGTCCACCAAGTGGTTATAACCCAAGCGGCTGTTGGTTGGCGCCAGGCGGGAGGTCTGGGAGAAGATCAGTCCGGCCAGCTTGTCGGCGGGTTCGTCGCCTTGAAGACGGGCCGCGTCCAACAGTTGGTCATTCCAGGGGAATGGGTTGCGAGGTGATTGGGTTGGGGAGTTCATAAGACTGCGGATGTTCACAGTCATGCGCAGAATAGCTTTTGCTACTTTATCGTTCGTGGAGATTGTCGGTGGCCTCGATGAATTGCGCGATGTCATGGTGGAAGGCCTTGAGGGAGGCTTCGTGCGCGTACACCATATGACCGGAGGGGTAATAGTGGTATTGAATGTTGTGTTGAAGTTTGGCGGGGATAGGCAGGTGGTGCATCTCGTACAAGCCTTCATAGAAGGGCGTTGCGAGGTCAAAATAGCCGCCGGCCAAGAGGATCTTCAAATCGGGATTGTACTTCATGGCGCTAGCGAGGTCCGGCATCGTATTGGCGAACCGCGGCAGGGGGAATGTTGCTCCAGGCGGCTGGTGCTTCCAGTCCCAGCTTTTCCACAGCGAAGTGGCGGGCCGGTAGGTCTTGTTCTGGCCGTAATGCAAGGTTTTCCGTACGTAGTCGTTGAAGGCGGAGACGTAGGCGGAGCTGATAGCCGCCTCCTGCGGGTCATAATCGGCGTCTTTGCTCAACGGGTCCATGGTGGGTCCCGAGAAGCGCGTGTCCAGGCGACCAGTGGTGGTGTCCGTGTCGTCCTGGAGGTTCTTCTCAAATTCGCCGCCGTCGATGCGGAGGTTAGCTTTGAGGATATAACGCACCGGCAGCCCGGTGTACTCATGGAGTTTCTCGGCGATAGCCTCGCGCTGCTCCCTCGGGAGGTCCGATCCTTGAGCCAGCGCCCGAGCGTAATCGTTCATGGCGAAGGTCTCGACCTGTTTGAGGAAAGGTTTCAGGTCCGAAGGGGGATTGGCGCCGGGCAGCTTATGATGATACCAGGCAGTGGCCGCATAGCTTGGAAGCGCCAGTTCATAGGGAAGCTCGATGCCGGGGTTGCCCTCGGGTTCATCGGCGCTGAGGTCGAAATTAAGGATTTGCGAGAGCAGTACAACCCCGTTGAGGTCGATGGAGTAGTCGGTCTCCAGCAAATTCGCAAGAACGGCGGAACGGGGCGTGCCATAACTCTCGCCAAAAAGGTATTTGGGCGAATTCCATCGCCCGTATTTCGATAGAAATTCTGAAATGAACTCGGCGAAGGCGTGGGCGTCGGGATCGACGCCGTAGAAGGCCTTCTCCTTGTCTTTGCCGGCGATGCGGCTGAAGCCGGTGCCGGGGGCATCGACGAAAACGAGGTCGCTGGCGTCCAGAAGACTATACTGGTTGTTGACGACATGATAGGGGGCGGCTGGGGTATGGGAATCGTCCGCCGTGACGAC
>JBJKSV010000735.1:0-4306 GCA_046703605.1 Limisphaerales bacterium | reverse complement strand
ATGATGGCGATGGCGGTGGGAAAGGCCCAGAGTTTGTTGCGTAGAAGATAGATCACCAGGAAGATTTTGACGCCGCCGTGGACCAGGAGATAGACGCTGCCGAACAACTTGCCGCTTGCGGAGAGATGACTGAAGGCATGACGGAGCGCGTTGGCGATCAGGTCGTCCGGGTCTTCCAGCAATTCGGGCCGGGTCAGATGGAAGACGATGCGAGTCAGGGTGGAACGGCTGACGCCCAGGAACAGCGCGCCGCCGACGGATTCCAAAACGCCGTCCAATCCTTTAATCACCACGCCGATTTGGAATAGGCGGCGCAGCCACTTTTCGCGGCGTTCCGGCGCTAGGCGTGTCCAGAGCATCGTTTTGACAACTCCGAATTACGTTTCCTGCAAGGAAACACGATGGCAGGAGGCAGATTGCGCCAGAGGATGGGCATGATTTCCAATCCGTCGCACCGTTGTAACAAAGGCCTGTGGAACTTGCGGGAGGCACCCAACTCAATAACCATGGCGCCGGAGGCGACTTCACAACTGTCCGCCACCAGGCGCGATAGGGTCTTTGAACCGGGCCAGACCGCCCCAGTTGTAAGGGCATGGGGCGCGAATCCGCCGAAGAATCCCAGGCAGGCGTTCACGAAGATAGACGAATGTGTAAACCTCATCAGTGAAATCACTCGTAACGCAGTGCTTCAATCGGGTCGAGCCGCGAGGCCTTCCAAGCCGGATAGAATCCAAACACAATGCCCACGGTGCAGGAGACGACCACGGAGGCGACGATGGCCGGCACCGAAAGCAAGGTGGGCCATTGCAATAGGGCCGTCACGGCAATGGAAGCGCCGCGGCCCAACACAATTCCGGTTATGCCGCCGGCCAGGCACAAGACGACGGCTTCGGCAAGAAATTGGCGGAGGATGTCCCGTGCCTTGGCGCCAACCGCCATGCGGATGCCGATCTCGCGCGTGCGTTCAGTGACCGAGACGAGCATGATGTTCATGATGCCGACTCCTCCCACCACTAGCGAGATGAGCGCAACCACCAGCAACAGGTTGGTCATGATGTGGCTGGTATCGGCAAAGGTCTGTTGGAATTCGGTGAGATTGTGAACGCGGAAATCGTCCGGCTGGCCCGGCAGAATGTGATGGCGATCCCGCAGGACGCTGGTGACCTGCTTGATGGCCAGAGGGACGTTCCGGGGAGAACCGGCTGAGAGCCACATGTCGTTAATGTCCTCAAAGCGCGTCAGTTGCGGTGTGTCGGCAGCCTGGCTGGCCGACGGCGTGGGATAAAGGGCAATCTGCTGTTCGGGATAGAGGGTGTTGAGCGTATTGACAGAGCTGGCGGCGATGGCGGGTATGGCCGAGGCTGCATTGGCCGTGGCCGCGCCATTGACGCGATACTTGATGGTCGTCAAGGGCGCCAGGAGAAAATCGTCCTGGTCCCAGCCCATCACGTTTGCTCCCTTGGCCGCGAGTACACCGACCACCTTCAGAGCGACATTGTTTAGCCGAAGCTCCTTTCCGATGGGTGACACATCGCCAAACAAGTTCTTCACGATCGTCTGTCCAACGAGGCAGACCGGGGCTGCGGCGCGAATGTCATCCCGAGTGAAGGGCACGCCTTCAACCACCGGCCAGTTGCGGACGACCAAGTAATCGGGTGTCGTGCCCAGAATTCTGCCGGGCATCCAGTTCTTGTCGCCATAGACCAGTTGGCCATGGCAGTCCACGCTGGGGGCAATGGCTACCAAAGCGCTGCAGTCCTGGCGGAGCGCGTTGGCATCCTGAATGGTCAGTTTGACCTGGCCGGTTTTGTCCAGACTTACACCGCCGACCATGTGGTGGGCGTTATCCACTTGGAACACACCTGCCCCCAAACTGGCAATGGCCCGCTCGATGGCTCGGGAGGAGCCGCGCCCGATCTCCATCATCGTGATGACGGCGGCGACGCCGATAACAATGCCCAGACAGGTCAGGGCTGAACGCATGACATTGCGCCGAAGCGCGTGCATGGCGGTGCGCACAATGCGAACGGCGGCTTTGAGTGGATGCCAATGGGCGGCAAGAGCGGCACCGCTGGCGTGCTCAACTCCGGCCGCGGGGCACGGTTTCACATCGCGCAAACGCGCCGGCGGACCTTCCTCCACAATGGCGCCGTCCTTCATCCGGACGGTGCGTTGGCAGTGGCGCGCGACGCTTTCGTCATGCGTGACCAGGATAATCGTAAGGCCCTCCTCCTCATTAAGTTGTTGCAACATCCGCAACACCTCCTCGGTGGTGCGGGAATCGAGATTACCAGTCGGTTCATCCGCCAGGAGCAGGCTGGGCCGATTAATAAGAGAACGGGCAATTGCGACTCGCTGCTGCTGTCCGCCGGAAAGCTCGGAAGGATCATGCTCCATCCGATCGGCCAGTCCCACCAGCCGAAGCATCCGCTCCGCATGTTGGCGGCCTGCGGCCTCCGTGGGATGGGCCTGTGAATAATCGAGCGGGAGGCAGACATTGCTCAGAGCGCTGGTGCGCGGCAACAGATTGAAGTTCTGAAAGATGAAACCGATTTTGGTGTTTCGCAAGGTGGCGCGTTCGTCGGGTGAAAGCAGCGACATATCCCGGCCGTCGAGCCAGTAATGACCCGACGTAGGCCGGTCCAAGCAGCCCAGGATGTTCATCAGCGTGCTTTTGCCCGAGCCGCTGGCGCCGACCAAAGCCAGCAACTCGCCACGCTGAATTGACAGCGTCAGGCCTCGCAGGACAGGAATTTCCAGCCCGCCGCGCTGATAGCTCTTGCAAAGATTTTCGAGCCGGATAAGTTCCATGCGCTCTTCAGTGTCGCCTCCTTGGCAGGAAGGGATTGTTGAGCGCCGATTGAGTGCCCGCGGCGGATTCGCCGCTAACAACCTCCTCGCCCGCGCGCAACGCTTTGGCCGTAACAGAGGTGTTGACGCCGTCGGAAATGCCGGCGGTTACTTCCATTGGCCTGACGAATTGACCGTCCCGCAGCCAGACCCTTTTCCGGGAAGGGACATCGTTCGTCGGCGGGTCTATGGCCAACTGGCGCTCGTCCGGGGCAACTTCGGCGAGCGAGGAAGGCGTCCAGCGCAAGGCGGCGTTTGGCACCAGCAGGGCGTTGGTCGCGCGGTCCGCAATGAAACGCACATTGGCGGTCAGATAGGGGAATAGCCGCTTGTCGGAGTTATCAATGTCCACCACCACCGTATAGAGTACCACGTTTTGATTCATTGTCGCATTGAGCCGCACCTCGCTTACCTTGCCTTGAAAGGTCTGTCCTGGAAACGCGTCCACCGTGAACGTAACGGGCATGCCCCGCCTGATACGCCCGATGTCACCCTCATTGACCGCCGCCCAGATCTGCATCTTCGAGAGGTCTTCCGCGATGAGAAACAGGCTGGGCGCATTCAGGCTGGCCACGACCGTTTGGCCGATGTTCACGCGGCGGTCTATGATGATGCCGCTGACGGGCGACTTGATGATGCAGTAATCCAGGTTCTGCTGCGCCCTTTGGAGACCCGCCTGTGCCTGCACGATGCTGCTCTTGGCCTGGGCCACGCCCGCCTCGGCGACCGAAACATCGGATTGCGCTACCTCGTAATTTGCCTTGGCTGTGTCGTAATCGCTTTGCGCCAGCAATCTGGGAGTGGCTTGATACAACCCTTCCGCCTGCTTCCACTGTGCTTGGGCCAGATCGAGTTTCGCCTTCATCTGCTTAAGATTGGCCTCAGCTCCCAGCTTGCCCGCCTGGGCTTGTTCGAGTTGCGCCTTGGCGGTGGCGAGGTCGGCGGCGTAAACCGAGTCGTCGATCTTTGCGAGCACCGCGCCTTTCTTGACCGCTGAACCGAAGTCGATCGTCTTGCCATCAACGCCGGTCCCGAATGCAATCACACGCCCGCCGACCTGCGCGCCGACGTCCACCGATTCCATCGGTTCAATCGTCCCCGTCGCACTGATAGTCGCGAGGACGTCGCCTCGCGTTAGCGGCATCGTCAGAAAGGCCGGGTGGGGAGTGCCCCGGGCATGCCACCACCACGCGCCCGATCCGGTGGCGAGAACGGCGACGGCAGTGACGACCACCGGAATCTTCAACAAGCGTTGCATCGTTGGTTAAAACCGAACAGTGTGCGGAAACAAGATTCGCCTCTGTAACCCACATTCCGCAGGTCCCAGAGGGGTAGTTTGGAATTTGTTTTTCGGGGGGGCGTGCGGAGGAGGGCAGTGGCAGGAGGAGCGCGGGCCGAGCCGATTCGGGGTTGAGTGAGCTGGGCCGATCGATTCATCTCATTTACTGGTACAGGG
>JBJKSV010000734.1:0-8538 GCA_046703605.1 Limisphaerales bacterium | reverse complement strand
GAATAGGTCTGATGAAGGGTGCAGGATGCCGACTGCCCAGGGACCCGCCCGGTCTGAAACGGCGGTTCCTGAGAGATGCGGACGCGGGCACCCGGCTGAATGCTGCCCACCATGCAGTTATCTTCCTTCCACTCGCCCATCAATCCATCAATCCTCCGCTCTTTGCATCACCGCGCGCGCCGGTTCCTGTGGTTTCAGTCCGGCAGTGCCCGCCACTGCCTCAGGGCGAGATAGGGGTCGATTCGCACAAGAAGGAAATAGGCCCACCGCTGTTTGAGGCGCATCCAAAGCGTCCGGGATTTGCGCCATTCTTCCAGCGAGATTTGCTGGCAGTGTTTGAGCGCGCCGGCGAACAGATGGCGGGCCTGGGCGGCAAGCTCCTTGCTCTCGAATCGGACCATGAGCTCGTAATTGATATTCAGGCTGCGCTGATCGAGGTTGGACGAACCCACATAGACAATGTCGTCAATGATGATCAATTTGGCGTGCAGGATTTGAGGCTGATATTCGTGAACGCCCGCCCTGGCCCTGAGGAATCGGCGGTAGAGGGAGCGCCCGGCCAATTGAGAAACCATCACGTCGGACTGTCCGGCCAGGATCATCGACAGGCTGCCACCGCGGCGGGTCACTCGGACCAAGTCGCGCCGGAGCCTCCAGGTTGGCAGGAAATAGGCCACGATGATACGCACGTCTTTTCCCAGAGCCAGGTCTCGTCGAAGGGAGCGTTTGATCGGACTGCGTCCGCGGCCTGGGCCGCTAAACAATAACACCTCATTGCGGGTGGAGACGGTCTTTTTCGCGGAGGTCTTTCGCAGCCGGGCAAACCTCTTGTGCTTAAAATCGGCCCGTGCGAACATCTCGTCGAAGCTGGCGGCCAAGTCCGCCGCCAGGGGCCCGCGCACCCGCAGCCCGATGTCGAACCAACCGCTCTTGACCCCATCGCCTTCATAGTGGGGCATAATGTTGAAGCCGCCGATAAAGGCAACCTGGTCGTCGCAAACCAGCAGCTTGCGGTGGTTGCGAATTCCGAATCGGTGCAGGAAGAGCGGATTGAACCAGCGGGCCTCCCCGCCAATTTCGGTCAGAGGATTCCAGAAGGTCCAAGGCAGACCTCGAGAGCCGAACGCGTCAATGAGCACCCGGACTCGAACGCCGCGCTGCCGGGCCCGCAACAGGGCTTGTCGAAAACCTTCCCCCAGACTGCCACCCGAAAAGGCGTACATCTCCAGGCAGAGGGAGCGCTGCGCCTGGTCAATGGCCGCGAGCATGCTCGGGAAGATCTCGCTTCCCGCGCAGAACCAGTCGCATTGGCTGCTCACCTCGGCCAGCATTGGATTCATTGTATGGGCCAGCGAGCAAGTTGCAATGAGGATATGACCGGTGGCCAAGCCGGCGGTCTCGGAACAGCTTTGAGGCTTCATTTTTCCCGAGTCTTGAGGCATCTTATCCCCGTGCGATTCATGGTGAGATTTTTGGTTGCGTTGGCCCTTGGTGTGGTCAGTTGTTCCGCGCAGGTGGCCCACACCAGGGCCACGCTACTGCTTTCGGCGGATGCCGCCAGGCCAGGGGACACGATCCTGGCAGGGGTTCGGCTCGAAATGGACCCGGGTTGGCACACCTATTGGCGCAACTCGGGGGCTTCGGGCATGCCCACCAAAATCGACTGGCAACTGCCTGCCGGTATCACGACCGGGCCGACCTCATGGCCGCTACCGGAGAAACTCCCGGAACCAGACCTGACCACCTACGTCTATAACGACGAGGTCGTGCTGGTCACGCCCTTGAAACTCTCGGCGGATTTGAAGCCGGGGCCGCTTGACATCAAAGCCAAGGTCTCGTGGCTCGAATGCGCGTCGATGTGCATTCCGGGCGGCCAAGACGTGCAGGCCAACCTCACTATTGGCTCGGTGCTTAAACCCTCGAAGGACGCGGAATTGCTCGAACGTTGGGAGAACAAGGCTCCCAAACCGTCCGGCTCGGTTCGCCCGCAGGCGTGGTGGGCGGAGGCGGCAAAAGGCGACACCCGGCCGCTGGTCATCGAGTGGAAATCGGTCTTAGCTCCCGCGAACACGGATTCTACAAATGCGGATTTCTTCCCCTTTGCCAACGAGAACTTCGAGGTGCTCGGACCAACCAAAGCACTCTCCGCCGCCGATGGATTGGTTCGGCTGCGCAAAGACGTGCGGAGGTACAGCGGCGAATGGCCCAAGAGCGTCGGCGGTGTGGTTGTGCAGGGGACGGGACCCCAGCGGGAGGGCGAGGAGGTGGTTTTGCAAATTCAGGCCCCTAATGCCGGCGTGGCATCTTCCGCCGCTTCAGCGCCTTCAGGATCAGCCTCCAGGAGCGGACCGGGGGCGGCGGCAATTGCGGCTCCCGCGCTGCCTTCCTTGTGGAAGATGCTGCTCTACGCGCTGATTGGGGGAATGATACTCAACATCATGCCTTGTGTGCTCCCGGTGATTGCGCTGAAAATTCTGGGGTTCGTCAGTCAAGCGAGGGAAGCCCCCGGGCTAGTGCGGAGGCTTGGGCTGATGTACGCCTTTGGCGTATTAGTGTCGTTTCTGGCGCTGGCCGGCCTGGTGATTGGCGTAAAGGCGGCGGGCTACCAGGCGGGATGGGGGATGCAGTTTGGCAATCCGGAGTTCCTGGTCATTCTGACCGTGCTGGTAACGCTGGTCGCGTTGAACCTGTTCGGGCTTTTCGAGGTCAGCCTGGGTGGGCGAGTCATGGGCGCCGCAGGCACTTTTGCCTCGAGGCACGGCATGGCCGGCGCCTTTTTCAACGGTGTCCTGGCCACCGTCCTCGCCACCCCTTGCACCGCGCCATTTTTGGGCGCGGCCCTGGGTTTTGCGTTTCTCCAGCCGACGCCGATTAACATCTTGATGTTCCTGACGGTGGGGGTGGGTCTGGCACTCCCTTACGTGGTTCTGAGCATGCAGCCGGCCTGGCTAAAATTCCTGCCGAAGCCGGGGCCCTGGATGGAGAAATTCCGGGTCGCAATGGGTTTTCCGATGCTGGCCACGGCCCTCTGGCTCTTTAGTCTGCTGCCGATCCATTACGGCGACCGGGCCTGGTGGCTGGGGCTTTTCCTGGTGGTGCTGGCGTTTGCGGCTTGGGTTTTTGGGGAGTTTTTCCAGCGTGGGCGGGCGCGCCGGGGCTTGGCGCTCGCGACAACCGCTGTGTTGCTGGTGGCCGGCTACGCCGTCGTTTTGCAGGGGCAGATGCAATGGCTGACGCCTGCTGCCCCCACAATAGCTAACGACCCCAACGAATCGGAAATCGCGGACCTCCACTCGCAACCCTGGAGTCCAGAGGCGGTAGCCAAGGCGAGGGCGGCGGGGCGTCCGGTGCTGGTGGATTTCACGGCGAAATGGTGCGCGACCTGCAACCTGCTGGTCAAACCGACGCTGGAAAGCGCCGAGGTCAGGAAGCGCCTTGCCCAAATGGACGCGGTGGTGCTGGTCGGCGATTACACGCTCTTTCCGACCAACATCACCGAAGAACTCCACCGCTACGGGCGCGCCGGCGTGCCCCTGGTGCTGGTCTATCCGAAGAAGCCGGCTTCACCCCCTATTGTGCTCCCGGAGGCATTCACGCCCGGCATGGTGGTGGCGGCGCTGGACCGGGCCGATCTTTAGCGGGGGCGGCTCAGACCGTTTTCCACCCAGGAAGCCGCAGTGTCATTGAGTATTGGGCATGATGCATTGACCATTTGTCATTGCCAATGACAAATGGTCAATGCCCAATGCATAATGTGAAATGTCAATTCCAGGCACCCCAGATCCCCCAGGATGCTCCCTTCGGTCTTAGCGTCGGCCTCCACCACGCGCAGTTGGATTGAGTTTGCGCGTCCTGGCCGCTTCAGTTCGCACTGCGGTCGGTAGAGAGGACCTTCAGGCCACTGATGAGCAGCGCCGGCAGGATGTATTCCGTTTCGTCATCCGTCCAGATGCTGACGCGCCCGCCAGCGGGGGAGACATGCGCGTGATCGCGCGTCCGCACCTTGTATTCGCGCCCGTCGGCCGTGAAGACCACAAACGGCAGGAATCGTTCAGCAGCCAGCCTCTCTCGAATATCCTTCGTCATCGCCAGAACCTATCAGCGAGATTCCATAGGCGCAAGACTGTCGGGCATCAGCTCGCATCCCGGTGCTTGAGGGAGGGAGGAGAACGGGAGGGACGGGCGGCGTCGCGCTCCAAACGTTACGGGAAACGCCGATGGCGGTCGAAGAGACGGACCCTGTGGGAGTTGGTGATCAGTGTGGATTTGCGATCTATGGTCGGAGGCGCGGCCTCCCCCGGAGCAATCTTCCAGCAAGGAGCAAGGATGTAATTCCCACGCAGGACCATCCGAACAGGTCCCCGTACCGAGTGTAGAACGTCCTGCCTCCAAGGGCTTCGAGCGGCACAATCGGGATTTGGACGGTCATGAATCCAGGGCCGTAGATCGTGCCATCATGATCGCGGAAAATCCGGCGAATGCGTCCGTAAGCGTCTATCCAGCAGGTCAGGCCATCATTGGTGCAACGGATTAGAGGCACGCGGTTCTCGACGGCGCGGAACAGGGCGGTGGTGGCGTGCTGCCATTGCTCGGCGCCGTGCCCGAACCAGCCGTCATTGGTAATGTTGACCAGGAAATCGGTATTTGGCCGGGTGCTGCTGCGGCCCAGTTGGGGAAAGACGTCCTCGAAGCAGATCAGGACGGAGGTCTGCACGCCCAGGGACGGAAGCTTGAATTGCACGGCGCGCTCTCCGGGGGTGAATCCGCCCTGGATGGGAGTGAACCATTTAAGGAACGGCAGCCAGCGCGAGAAGGGGATATACTCGCCAAAGATGACCAGGCGCCGCTTGATATAACGGGCCATCAACTGCCCTTCAGGGTCGATCAGAAAACTGGCATTGAAATAGTCCACGTCTTTCGAGCTGACCGCGTGCGATCGGGCTTGGGCATCATCGGCGCCGACGATCATCCAGACATGGTAGCGCCGCGCGAGGCCGGTCACCGCGTCGAAGGTGCTCTTGTCGTAACGCAACAGGTTCGGGATGGCCGATTCAGGCCAGATGAGTAGATCGGTGCGGTTTGTGAGGGCCTGTTCGCTGAGGCGGATCATTCCTTGGAATCGGGCTTCGTCGTTTTCGGGATTCCAGATCACGGTCTGGGGGATGCTCGGCTGGACCAGGGTCACCTTGATCGTCCGCGCAGGATTGGGACTGGACTTAATTCGGCGGAAACCGAAGTTGAAGACGAGCGCCACTACCAGCACCGGGAGAAAGACTTCGCCCATCCAGGTCATGCGTTGGGCGGGCCGGCGAAGCACGAGAACTCCCGCTGAGACCAAGGAGAGCGAAAACCAGATGATCAAAAAAGAAACGCCATACACGCCGGTGATGGAGGCAATCTGGATAAGCGGCAGCATCCGGTATTGGGAGACGCCCAATAGATCCCAAGGGAACCCGCCCAACAACCGCGCCACGATCATCTCGAAGGCGACCCAGGCCGCCGCGCCGCAGAGCGCCCAGAGCGTTCGTCTGCCCCAGTTCCATGGTCTCTTCCCGCCCTGGGCAGTCACGTTCTGCGAACCATTCGGAACCGTTAAGGCATCTTCGAAACTTGTGGGGTCCTCCCCGACCGGCATAAAGCTCCCGGACACCAGCCAGACCCAACTAGCCGGGAACAGAGCCATGACTCCGCTGAGGGCGAGCCAGCCTGTAGCCGGGGCCAGCGGAATGCCGTGCCAGCGATAGGGAATCAGGAGCAGCCAGTAGAGAGAGGCGAGGTAATAGGCCAAAAAGCCAACGTAGCCGATGCGAAACCGTTCTCCGCCTTCCTTGCCAAAGGCCGCCGCAGCCACGAGACCCGGCGCTATCCACGCCAAGCCCGCAATCCCTACTTTTGGAAAGGCCGCCGCCAGCAAGAGGCCACCCAGGACGGCCAAGCCTTGGCTCCGAGGCAACCAGGAGCAAGCCGGCGATTTGCGATTTGTGATTTGTGATTTGTGATTCACGGTAACTGCTCAGGTCAAGCCGCCTGACGCATGCGATAGGAGCGCGGACGCCTTCGTCCGCGAGTGCGGCTTTCCCGAAACGCGGACGAGGGTGTCCGCGCTCCTATCACCGACTGGGCAGTTACGATTCACGACAACTGCTTCAGCAGCCAAAGCAGTCCCTGTTTTACGGGGCGCCGGTGGACCGAACCGCGGCGCTCGGCCGCTTGGCGATCGTAGTTGGCCAGGAACCAGTCATAACTCTGGGCGAGCATCTGGTCATTGGAGAATTTGGGTTTCCAGCCCAGGTCGAGGATTTTCGAGACATCGAAATAGAAGGGTTTCTGGTAAGTCAGATAATGCAAGGGCCCCAGGGGACTGAGACTAAGGCGGTCAAGCGTACGCAGCGTGCGCATCGTCAAACCTTCGGGGAGGGACTTTACCCTGGCCGAGGAGCCAGCATGGGCCAGCAGGTGTTCGAGGGCTTCACGCATCGTGCCATATCGGTCCGTCCCGACGTTGAAGATGCCGGAGGCGCCGCGGTCCAGCGCCAGCATATAGGCGTCCATCAGGTCGTAAGCGTGGAGGAACTGAAACTTGCCGTTTCCGCTGCCAATGACCCAGACGTTGCGGCCCTCGCGAATCCACTCGAACAGGATTTGGAAGATTCCCAGGCGCCCGCCGCCGAGGATGGTTCTGGGCCGAATAACAATGAGAGGCAGACCGGCCCCGGCGCAGATGTCGCGAACCGCTATCTCGCCCTCCAGCTTGGAGCGCCCATAATCCTCCACCGGGGCGGGCGGCGTGAGGTCGGTAATCGGGAATTGGCGTGTGGCGCCAAAAATGGCCGAAGAGCTCATGTAAATGAAGGCGCCTACCCGCGCGCTCACTGCGGCTTCGGCGGCGATGCGGCTGCCTTCGGCGTTCACTTCCCAGAACCGGGTGCCCGCCTTGCTCAAGGGCACCAGCGCCGCGTTGTGATGAACCACTTCAACCCCCCGCATGGCCTGGCGGAGGCCCTCCGCGCTCCGGATATCGCAATTGACAAATTCAATCTCCTTGGGCCGCGTTGAATCTTCCCAAATGTCCAGGACCCTCACTGGCTCGCCCCGCTCAAGCAGGCGCCGGGCAATGAGATTGCCGAAGAAACCCGAACCACCGGTGACCAGATGCAGCTTAGACATAATACCTGTCGAGCGGAGACTCACAACGCTTGCTCTTGTCGGCAACAATTGAGAATTGAGAATTAAGAATTGGCAATTTTGAATTGAGTCCCGTGTCGGACGGTCCTCGGGAGGACGACGCCGGTTCCACACTCGGCGTGAACCGCCGCAGTCGCTCAGGCAGCTCTTCCGGTTTCATGAGGGCTTCCATTTGGCCATCAATTTGCAATTCCCAATTCTTAATTCTCAATTCTCGATTTGGAATCCGTTGAATCCCTCGCCTAAAGCGCATAACCCGCGCCCTGGCACCACACCAGGGAGCGGCGCATCCCTTCCTCAAGCTCAATCAGAGGGCGGTAGCCCAACTCAGCCTCCGCTTTCTTTATCGAACAGGCGATGGTCTTGTTCATTTCCGACAAGACATGGAGTTTCTGGTTGTAAACCCCAAGCGATTGCAGGGCGGCATCGGCCAGGAAGGCGAATGAGCTGGCAAAGCCGGGAAGCCGAAGCCGCTTGTGGACACAGACCTGGCCGATAGGGGTTTGGAGCAACTTCTCGTTTTGATTGATAATTTCGTTGATTGAATAAGTCCGGCGGTCGGCTATCCAATAGAGTTGGCCATTGGCCCGCTCGACGGCCGCAGCGAGGATCAGCCCCTGACAGAGATTGTCAATATACGCCATCGAGCGGAGGTTGCCACCCGAACCGACAATCGGCGCCTTGCCCTGGCGGATCATCCGGAAGAATAGAGTCTGCCGGGCCGGTTGATTCGGACCGTAAAACCACGGCGGACGGATGATAACGGTTTCTAGAAGACCGCGTTCTTGCCTGGTTTTGACCTCCTGTTCCATGAGCATTTTGGAGCGTCCGTAGTTCAGATAGGGTCGATAGGGAGAAAGTTCGTCAAAAAGATGGTCTGGATGCGGGTTGCAGCCGCACGGCGAATTAGAGGACACAATCACTGCCCGCCGCACACCGGAACCTAGCGCGGCGTCAAGAAGATTCGATGTGCCCATGACGTTGACCCCGTAAAACTCAGCAACGCGGCGAGGATGAATCACGCCGGCGGTATGAAACAATGCCGCCCCTTTCGCCTCATGGCAGAAACGAGCGCAATCGCCCGCGTTTTCCAGGGTACCGGTGACGACTTCAATTCGATTTGAAATTCGGCCCAGCGCCGAACCGTCTTGGCCGGGCAAGACCAGACAGCGGATGCGGAGCTCCGGCGGCATCTGGTGGAGCGGGTCGCAGTCCGGCAGTCCGGACACAAGACTACCCACCAACCGCGAACCGAGCCATCCGGAGGCGCCGGTAACCAGGACGAGATTGGTTGGAAACAGCATCAGAGGCGATTGAGAAAGTGGAGTGCATTCCTGCGCGCCAAGGCCATAA
>JBJKSV010000733.1:0-5981 GCA_046703605.1 Limisphaerales bacterium | reverse complement strand
CAAAATCGTGGACGTTGCAGACCGAATCGGTGCGAGAACCGCTCTGCTCGGCCGCTTGGAGAGGAATGGCGCCGGCCAAACCGGCCATCCCCAGAAAAGCTGTCCCGCCTAGAAATTTACGCTTGTTCATTTGCATGCGCGAGGTTAGGACGCCGCGAGGCCAAAAGGCAAGCAGGGCTATTCCGCTTGCCGGGTCAGGTGGACCGGGCTAGCTTACGCCGATATGGACGAGCATGAATCGACGCCCCCACCGCCCCCACAGCCGCAGGCGCCGCCAGGTTCCAGCACCCCACCGCCTCCGCTCAGACCGCCACCACCACTGCTTGAGGCGCCTCGGCCCCCGTCACCGCGGCGCCGCGGACGGGGCTGGATGGTAATCGCCATCCTGTTATTCGTGTGCCTGGGCATAAGCGTGTTCTTCAACCTGCGCGATTTCGCCAATGACCTCATCCAGGGAGGAGGCTCTCGATACACGCACTCGGTTGGGCCGAGAATCGACGAAGTGCTCGTCGATGACAACAACTCGGTCAATAAGATCGCCATAATCGCCGTCGATGGCCTGATTACTTCCCGCGTTATAGATCAAGGCGGCTTCAGCATGGTCGAGGTCATCCAGGCCCAATTGAGATGCGCCGCGCAGGATGACAACGTCAAGGCAGTCATCCTCAAGGTGGATTCGCCGGGCGGCGAAGTCCTGGCCTCGGACGACATTTACCGAGCGCTGGCGAAGTTTCAAAAAACGTCCGGCAAACCGGTGGTTGCGTCCATGGGCGATCTTGCGGCCTCGGGCGGTTATTACATTTCGACATCCTGCCGCTGGATTGTGGCAAATCCGCTGACCCTCACCGGCAGCATTGGCGTCATCATCCACAGTTGGAATTACCGGGGTTTGATGGACAAGATCGGCCTGGAACCGGAAGTGTACAAGAGCGGCAAGTTCAAAGATATGCTCAGCGGCGAACGCGAACCCAGCCAGATTTCCCCAGAAGAGAAGCAGATGCTTAATTCGCTGATTCAACAAACCTTTGCCAGGTTCAAAGAGGTGGTCGGGGAGGGCCGCCGGTTGGCCAGCCAGGAGAACAAAGGCAAGGGCCAGGCCCTGGCTGCGGACTGGACGAACTATGCCGACGGGCGCGTGCTCTCGGGTCAGGACGCCTACAAACTCGGTTTCGTGGATGAGTTGGGCGACTTCCATGACGCTGTGCGCCGCGCCAAGAGGCTCGCCGGTATTCCCAACGCAAATCTCATCGAGTACCAGCAGCGGTATGGCCTGGCCGACCTGTTCCACCTCTTCGGCAAGGCGGAGGCAAAACCGATCAAGATCGATTGGGGCTTCGACCTGCCCAAACTACAAGCCGGGGAACTCTATTACCTGGCTCCCATGTTCCTGCGCTGAGCATGAAAGGCGTCACCGTCATCGACCACCCCTTGGTGCGGCACAGCTTGACCCGCCTTCGAGACAAGCGCACCGGCCCTCAAGAGTTCCGGCGCGTGCTGGGCGAGGTAGCCGCCTTGATGCTCTATGAAGCGACCCGCTCTTTCGCCGTTCGCCGGGTCAGTGTCATGACCCCTCTGGCGCGGACCGAGGGCAGCGAACTGCTCCACGAGGTTGTCCTGGTCCCAATCTTGCGCGCCGGTCTGGGAATGCTCGATTCCATCCTCCAGTTGATTCCCCACGCGCGGGTAGGGCTGATCGGATTGAAACGGGAGGAGACAACGCTTCGGGCCACCTTCTATCACAAAAGCTTGCCGCCGGACCTGCGCCGCTTTGAGGTCATCCTGATCGACCCGATGCTGGCGACGGGAGGCAGCGCCGTTGCGGCAATGGACCTGCTGGCCGAGTTGCGGGTGCAGCGCGTGCGAATGGTCAATCTTGTCGCCGCGCCGGAAGGCATTCGGCGTGTCCGGTTGCACTACCCCGATTTGCCGATCTTCACCGCCGCCATCGACCGCAAGCTGAACGAAAGGGGCTATATTGTGCCGGGCCTGGGAGACGCGGGCGACCGGGTCTTTGGGGTTGAATAAGGAGGGCGGGATGCACTGCCACTAAGCCCGAATGGCATTGAGGACGGACCACCGAAACCTAACGGCAGTAGGGCAAGGTAGGCCATTAGCCTTGAATGGCCATCCCGGCAGGCCCAACGGCACTTCACATTAAGCATTGGTCATTTCGCATTGGGCGGCCATTCCGAAGCCGCCCCTGCCTCAATGGCAAATGCCCAATGCTTAATGCTAAGTGCTTAATGAGGCTGGAACCCCCGGCAGGCAGGTTAACAGCGCCAAGGCGCCCAGAAGAAGTTTGATCCCTGCCCCGTTAAAAGAAAGGATTATGCGCCTTCTCTTCGCTCACGGTGGTCAGGGGGCCGTGTCCGGGGCAAAGGAGGGTCTCGTCGGGCAGGGTGAGAATCTGCTGGCGAACCTTTTCCCGGGCCAGTTCCCACGACTGCATTCCACGCCCCATGGAGCCGGCAAAGAGCGCGTCCCCGACCACCGCCACGTGCGGCGCGTCCTCCGGCCAGGTGCCGATGATATAGGTGACCCCGTCCTCGGCGTGGCCGGGCGTATCACGGTGGGTGATGCGCAGGCTGCCGAGGTGGATGAAGTCGTTGGGCCGGTTGCGCTGGTCCACCGGGGCGCCGCTGGCGTTGGTGTGAAGCTTGGCCTTTGGAAACTTTGCGCGAACGGCGTCAAGCGCGGCAATGTGGTCGTGGTGCCCATGGGTAATGAACATGTGCTTGAGTTGCAAATCGTTTTCAGAGATGAGATCGAAGATGGGCTGGGCCGACCAACCGGTATCGAACAGGGCCGCCTCGCGAGAAACCTCATCCCACACCAGGTAACAGTTGACAGCCATTCCGCCTTCGGTCGTCGTGATGCAACGCAGTTCCCGCCAGCGGCCTAGATCCGGCTCAGCGGGGAGCCATCCCCCCGCGATGGCCTCCAGCTTGCCACCGTCCAATCCGACCGCTTCAGCCAGCTTGCGGAAATCCGGCCGGCTCTCACACTGGCCGGATTCTTCAAGGTCATCGAGTTCGTCTTCGCTCAGACCGCCAGCCCTCGCTGCAATGGTGGCGGAGGTCTCGGACATCGCGCGCGCTTTTCGGATAATATCCCCAATGTGATCTTCCAGGCTCATGCGCCAGAACTTAACCGCACAACCACCGAGTTCAAGCGATTTTCAGGTGCTGCGCCGCTTCGCTTGCCAGCCGCTCCAACCAAGCCGCCGGCTCGGCCTTGGCTTGTTCGAGGCTGGTGAGGTCGGTCAGCGGGTGTGTTTGCGCGAAGATCCTGCCGCCCACGCTGGCGTTATCGACCCTGCCCGCCAAAGCCACGCAGGCAATGCGCAAGGCCCGGCACAGCCGCGCGATTTCTCCGACCCCTTTGCCCATAAGGCTCGATGCGTCAACCTGGCCTTCTCCGGTAATCACCAGGTCGGACGCTCGCAAGTGGTCGTCAAGGGCGGAATACCGGGAGAACAGTTCAAAACCCGGTTCCAACCGCGCCCCCAGGAAGGCCATCAGGCCGAATCCGAGTCCCCCGGCGGCGCCGGCGCCCGGAACCTCCGCGAAGTCCCGTCCCAGAGCCGTGCTGACGACCTCGGCTGACCGCTGGAGGCAACGCTCGGCCCGGCCAAATTGGCGCGGGGTCAGCCCTTTCTGCGGGCCATAGACTCGAGTGGCGCCCTGCAGGCCGAGGAGAGGGTTCTGGACATCCACCGCCACGATTAGCTCCCCCAGCGGCAGGGGCCTCTCTGGCGGCACAATCGATTGAAGTCGCTCCAGGCCGGTCCAGCAGGATATCGGTGTTTGCCGAGGTCCCAAAAACCTCCAGCCCACCGCACGCGCCAGCCCGAATCCTCCGTCGTTTGTCGCGCTGCCGCCGATGCCGACCAGGCAACGCGTTGGAGACGCGCGCGAAATGCGCGCCAGTGCCCGCCCCAAACCACTTGTGTCCAGATCGAAGGGGTGGAACCGTTTCGGCGGGAGCATGGCAAGTCCGATCACGTTCGCCGATTCGATCACCGCCGTCTTTGAACCCGTCGCCCACCACCATCGTGCAATACATTCCCGACCGGCGGCATCCACCACTTTGGCCCGCCGAACCCTGGCGCCGAGCAGGCGGCCAAGAACGGCGCCGAATCCGTCTCCGCCGTCGGTAATGGGGAGCAGTTCCAAGCGGTCATGCATCCGGCCCCTGCGCCACCCCCTGGCGATGGCCTTCGCGGCCGCCTCGGCGGTGAGGGTGCCTTTGAACTTATCCGGGGCGATGAGGACTTTTAGTCCGCGATCTTGAGCGTCACAATTCAATTTGCTGCTGGCGCGCGACCTGGCCGATGAAATCCTCCGCCAATCCCCGAAGACGCTCCCCCACCCGGCGCGCGTATTTCAGCAGCAAGGCCAGCTTTTCGGGGTCCAGTTCCAACTCGTAGGCATGAACGAAAACATGGCGGAAAGCCTTCAACTCACGCAACGGAAGTTTGAGCTCCTCGGGAATCAACGCCGGACGGACGCCTTCAATGCCGATGGCCAGGCGATTCAACAAAGCCCCATGCCATCCCTTTTCATCATCTATGCTGTTTTCAAACGCCTTGGCGACGCGCAGCCCCATTTGTTCAAACGCATTGTAAAGACGCGACAATTGATGCGCACAAGCCTCGTAGCCCGGGTCGTCTTTGCGTTCAAATCGCGCCAACGCCTTGGCCAGCGCATCCGCCACCACGCGGCAGTCGTCGAGCATCTCCTCCCGAAGGGTCTGCAGCTCTATGCTCTCCATACCTCGCCTTCACGGAGAATTCTTTTCCGAAACCGGCATTTGCCCAATAAGACCACGTCCACCGGCCGCTTTAGCCGTTCCGTCAGTTCCACCATCAATTGGCCGCAATTCATCTGTGGCGCCTCGGTTTCCAGCGCTAAATCCACGTCCGAGCGGTCATTAAAGACGCCCGGCCGCGCCAGCGAGCCAAAGACAATGACCTTTTGTCCCGGAATCAACTCTGCCAGCGCCGTCCGCAAATCACGGCGCGTTTGCGCCAGCACCCTCAATCGCCTCCGGTGCCGTGCCCAGTCGCGTTTTTGAAGCAAGGTCATACCCGCGGCTTCAGGGTGGCATATTCGGGCCGGACACACAAGCCTGGAGCTTCTGATCGATCCGATCCGCCGGTTGAAGTTGTCCGGACTTGTGGCAGGTTAGAAGCAGTTCTCAATTATGAATAAACCGAAAATCATAGCTTACCTGAAACCGACCTGCGGCTGGAGCCAGGGCGTTCGCGCCATCCTCCGCAAATACGACTTGCCCTTTGAAGATCGGGACATCATCAACGACCCCCTTCAGCGGCAGGAGATGATCGAGAGGAGCGGCCAGATGCTCAGCCCCTGCGTCGAGATAGACGGCCAGATGCTGGCCGACGTGAGCGGGGACGAGGTCGAGGCCTACCTGCTCGACAAACGGCTGGTGCAGCCTTCTGACCGGCCCGCCGAGGCCCCCACCAACCAGGCCTGCGCCGACGAGCAGCCCACCGCCGAGCCCGTGCAGTTCCGGCGCTGAAGTTCCATAGCCGCGACTCATTTTGGATTTGCGACGGCCCGCATCCCATCGGCGATGATGATCTCAAGGGGTACCGACGAGGGATGGGCCGACCGGCTTGGGAATCCCGCCAACAGAAGGAAGCCCAAGCCCCCCACGGCGGCGGTTGCGGAGGCCGAAAGGCGATGCGTCCGAAGACGACGGTGGGTTATGCCCTGCTCAACGGGGGGGGGATCACGAAGAATGACCCGGAGGTGGCCGAAGGAAAAGCTGGTTTATCCACCCCTTCCGCGGCCTCGTCGGCGTCAAGCCACCGCGAGGAAATCGCAAGCCAGTGAGACCCACGGAAGCCTGTTTGGACATAAAATCGCCATGCCCCCGAAGAACCCAACCGCTCCCTTTCCCTCCGCAAGGCCGCAAATCCGCCTCGACACTAAAACGCTCTACTTGCAGGCCTT
>JBJKSV010000732.1:0-3215 GCA_046703605.1 Limisphaerales bacterium | reverse complement strand
ACTTTTGGCCGCAGACAGTGAAGGAGCGGGGCAGTTTGAGTTCCTCCGGGCTGAGCGGGGAGAAGAGCGCGTCGCTGGTGATGCTCTGGGCGCCCAACTCGCCCGTAAGCAAGCGGGTCTGGAGATTCGTGAGCGTGACCAAGTCCGGCACATCCGCCAAGGACTGGATTCCCGCCGCCGCCAAAAGCTCGTTTAGCTGGGCGAAGGTCATCGAATCGGTTGTTCCGACAAAGCCCCGGGTGATCTGGTCCATTGCAGACCAATTATCGAACTGGCCGGAGTGGTCGAGCAGGTAATCCAAGACGATTGCCCTCCCAAGCTGGCGGATGTCATTTTCCTGGTTGGGAGGAAAGGTGGCCAATCTCAGGTCGATCCGGCCACACCACATCATCGTTTGAAAGTAGCGGCTCAGTCGAGCCGACGCGGTGTAATGGCCGCGGACTTCGAATTGAGAAAAATCGACCCACCGGTTGCTGTCCCCGAACAGGTCAAATTGCTGTAATTGCAAGCCCTTGATTGCCGCCAGGGTGGCGGTGACACGCTGATTCTGCGCGGTCTGGCCAAGCACGCTGAGCACCTGCTGCCCGGTCCAGAGGCTTCGCGCCACGGTCAGAAAATAGTCGGCGTCGAGGATGCTGTCGTGCAGAGGCCCGTCGCCGTACTGCTGCCAGACTGCCGGCAGGGCGCTGGACATGTTAGTAATCACCTCTCCCAGCAAGGTCGCCATTTCCAACTCCTCAATCTCGCCCAGCATGTTGATATACGTCCTATGCCAAGCCTGCAGGATCGAGTCCGACGTGACAAACACCGGCAAATCGCTGCGGAAGATTTCGTCGTAGATCTCGCCGAAGCCGCCGGCCCCCAAACGCTGGCTTACGACAAAACCGTTGGTCATAAACATCGCCCGCTCGGTATCATTGAGCAGGAAGCCGGGCTTGGCCTCGAAATTCGTCCAGAACTGGGCGGTCGTAGCGTCCCAGGTCAGGCCCGGCAGGTATGCCGGTTGCGGCACGGCGGCGGCAAAGTCCTGTATCGACATGAAACCCAGTTGCTGGAGCTGCTGCTCAAAAGCGCTGTCGTAGCCAAACACCTCCGCGCCTCCACTGCCCGTCTCCTGGGAGTTCGTGGCGCTGGGGTCGGCAACGACCTGGAAAAATGCGGATCCTGATGGCCGTTCCAGCGACAGGCTCAGCGTCGGGCCGGAACGGCCGCTGAGCGCGCGTACCTTGCCGCCGATGGGCGCCCAGTGAACCAGGTCGGGGCTGCTTCGGACCGTGTATTCGGGAGAGACGGTTCCTTGACCCGGGATATCGATGGCCGAAGGCCAGGTCAGCAGGACATTGGTTTCGTTCGCCTGGATGGCGAGGTTGCCCGCGAAGCAGACCGCGTTGGGTGTTGCCACCAAGAAGAGGGTGAGGAGAAGGACCTGCCGAAAAGAGACTTTGGCATTCACAAGGTTATCTTTATCAGAAATGGAAAACCGCGTCCATGTTTCTTTCGGTGGGAGGCGAGGATTTGGGGCGCGGAGCGGCTTGCATTACCCTGGTTCAGACGATACAACTGTGAGCCGATGTCCGAAAACTTTAGTGCCAACACCAATTCAGTCCGGTGCCATGAAATTCCCAATGAAGACCCGTTGTCTTGTCCTGATTATCGCCACCGCCTTGGCCAGTCTGGCCGCTGAGCGCGCCGGTGCGTCCGAGCCTATGTCGTTTCCCGACCCTAGCGAGCTGAAGCCCCAGGCGGCGATGCCGGACCCGCTGGTGATGTTCGATGGCCAGCGCGTCACTTCCCGCGAGCAGTGGTTCAACGAGCGCCGTCCGGAGCTCAAGGCCCTTTTCGCGCACTACATGTATGGGCGCATCCCGCCCAAACCGGCCCATATCCAGGTTTCCATCGAGGGCGAGTACCACGACTTTCTCAAGGGAAAGGCCACGCTCAAGTTGGTAACATTGAAATGCGGGGTTGGCAACGCGCCGCGCATCGACCTGATGATGGTGGTGCCGAACGAACGCAAGGGGCCAGCGCCCGTCTTCTTGGCTTTGGATTTCTGCGGCAACCAGGCCATCACCGATGATCCCCGAGTGCCGCTGCCTCGGGGCTGGGTGCCCAGCTCGTATAAAGGTTGCGAGCACAACATCGCCACCGAGGCCTCGCGCGGGTGCCAGGCCGCCGACTGGCCTCTCGACGAGATCGTGCGGCGCGGTTACGCCTTGGCGGCGTTTTACAACGGCGATATCGACCCCGACCGCGCTAACGTCAGCGAGGGCCTGTATGCCTGGCTGGCGCATGACGACCCGGCCAAGAACAAGCCCCATGACCGCGGGACGATTGCCGCCTGGGCGTGGGGATTCGAGTGCTGTGTCGATTACCTGGTCACCGACCACGATATCGACCCCCACCGCATCGCCGCCCTGGGCCACTCCAGGAACGGCAAGACGGCGCTCCTCGCCGCTGCTTATGATGACCGGATTGCCATTGCATTCCCGCACCAGGCCGGTTGTGGCGGTTCGGCTCCGAGCCGGGGCCACGTCGGCGAATCGGTCAAAGCCATCAACACCGTTTTTCCCCACTGGTTCAACGCGGAATTCAAAAAGTTCAACGACGACCCGCAGCGCCTCCCCTTCGACCAGAACTGCCTGGTGGCCCTCTGCGCGCCCCGGCCCGTGCTCTTCTCGGCGGCGGAAGGCGACCAGTGGGCCAACCCCGCCGGCCAATTCCAGGTGCTCAAGGCCGCCGACCCGGTCTATCGG
This sequence comes from Limisphaerales bacterium, assembly GCA_046703605.1. GTDB lineage: Bacteria > Verrucomicrobiota > Verrucomicrobiia > Limisphaerales > UBA8199 > JAJYHY01. The sequence goes on along the minus strand of JBJKSV010000732.1, from coordinate 462 downwards.
TTCCTCGGTGTGAAGGGCTTGGGCGGAGTATCGCAGATGCCGCCGATGGGCAAGCTGGTTGGCGACCGGCTTGGCTACTATATCCGCCCCGGCCATCATTCCATGACCGCCTCGGATTGGGGCATCTTTCTGGACTTCGCCGATCGCCAGTGGAAAGCGCAGGAATGAAGACTACATTTAAATCGATTCCGGGATCCGTAACCGCCCCGCAGGGTTTCAGAAGCGCGGGGGTTTTCTGTGACATCAAGCGCTTGTGCACGGGCAAGGGCTCCGCAAGAGGCCACAAGCCAGACCTGGCGCTCATTGTCTCCGACGCGCCGGCGACGGTCGCCGGGCTGTTCACAACGAACCAGGTCTGTGCCGCGCCGGTGAAGCTGTGCCTGTCGCGGATGAGAAAGGTACCCGTGCAGGCGATCGTGGCAAACTCCGGCAACGCCAATGCCTGCACTGGAAGGCAGGGCA
>JBJKSV010000731.1:0-7056 GCA_046703605.1 Limisphaerales bacterium | reverse complement strand
ATCGCCAGCATTCCGCGGTATTGCGGCGCGAAGAGGACTGCGCGCCCTACCTGCGCGTGAAATGTTCAGGCTAGCACTCCCGCCAACCAAGCCGGGCCAAACAGGCCGGCTCCGTTCGAGAGGATTTGAGGATGGAATGGTGGTATTCGAGCGGGGCGGCCTCGTGAGAACTGACCAGGAGCAGATCTTGGGCGTGGGTCTCGTCCAAGTAGTTGATCTCGAGCAGGGCAGGAACATGGGCCTGGAGGAAGTCCAGAGGATAGGTGTCCAGCAGCCAGCCGACATAGCGCGAGCTCGTCACATGGTTGTTCACGTCCAGATCGGAGTAGCGGACAGCCCGCTTAGTGATGCAGGGTGAACCGGCCGCCGGCGCGGTCGGGGACAATTTCGTGGGGTCCTGGGCAATGGCGCGTCTTTCGGGCAAGGGGAGCATGGAAGCGAGGAGCTTATCCGACCGGTGCGGCTTTCTTGTCGCGGCGTCCAGTACCAGCCAGGCGCTCGACCCGGCCGCCAGGCGCGCCCCGGAGCTGTCCAGCATCTGGAAATCGCGCAGGGCAAACGCCGACCTGGTCGCGCGCGGCCAGGTCTCAATCGTGAAGCTGTCGCTCCATCGTGGAAAGCGGCTGGCTTCGATTCGCAAGCGGGCCAGCACCCAAAGCTCATTCCGTCGGGCCAAATGATGGTAGCCGACACCCAGGGCCTCGGCGTGCTTCCAGGCCGCCTCTTGAAAAAATCGGCACAGAGTTTCCAGGCTCGCCCGGCCCTGGAAATCGGCTTCGTAAGAATGGACGGAGACGCTTTCGGACCAGATGGGGGATTTAGAGTTTGCGGGTTGTATCACCAGAGAACAATTAGGAGATGATTTGCGATTTTAGATTTGCGATTTGCGATTTAGGAACGGCACGCCGCGGGGCCGCTTTAGAGCGTCGTTGGCCCGAAACCTTGAGTCAGAGGGATTGCGCGTGGGCTACGGGGCATCAGGATCAATTCCTAAGCTGCGCAGCTTGGCGGCCAGCCGTTCAGCCCGCTGGCGCTCCTGCTCGGCCCGCTCGCGCTCACGCAGGGCGCGCTCCAGGGTCTCTCCCTGCGTCTCAAAGAACGTTCCGTCAGGTTTCTCAACCCTCAATCCTTCCGCCGCCGGCCAAAAACGCACCTTCAGCCGGGGACTCTGGAATCCCTCGACATTCTCTACCGGTTCCAGGGCCTCCCGCCGCACCCAGGCCAGAAACTCCTTCTTCTCCGGGTCGAACACGTAATACTCCTCGACCCCAAAGCGCCCATAAGCGTTGAACTTATCCAGCATTTCCAGCGCCGTGTTGTTGGGAGAAAGGACCTCAAAAACGACTTGTGGCGCGATGCCGCCTTCCTCCCATTGCTTGTAGCAGCCCCGATCCCCCATCGGCCGCCCAAAAACCACCATCGCGTCGGGCGCCATCGAGATGTCCACCCGCCCCTGGACCGGGTACCAGAGCAAGTCGCCAGCCACGAACACATTCGGATCCTTGGCAAAGAGGATTCTGAGGTTTTCCACTAGAAAGACAATCCACTTGAACTGCAGGGTATTCTCGGCCATGGGTTTGCCGTCGCTTTCGGGGTAGTACACCTCGCCTGGCTTGGGCCAAGTGCTTACGCTCTGAGGATTTGCCGCCATACCAAATTACAATAGGCCCGAAGCGCTCTCCCCCGCAAGTCGATTCGCGGCCATAGCGTGGAGTGTTCCGTGTATTCCGTGGTTGTGTATTGGTCGCGGGTGCGGCAGCCTTCCGCTCCAGCAACATGAGCCTGACTTCCGCCCAAGAACGCGCCGTTGCGGCGCGCGGCAATGTCCTGGTCGTGGCCGGCGCCGGCACTGGCAAGACGCGCACGCTGGTCGAACGGTGCCTGAATTGTCTGTTTGAAGAGCAGCCGACGGTTTCCATCGACGAGGTTCTAATGGTGACCTTTACCGAGGCGGCGGCGGCGGAGATGCGCCAGCGCATCCGCGCCCGGCTCGAGGAGCAACTGGAGAGGGAACCGGAGAGCCTCCGCTGGAGCGAGCAATTGGCCCTGTTCGAGACCGCGCACATCGGCACCCTGCACAGTTTTTGTCTCCGGCTCGTCCGCCAGCACTTTTACCAGCTCGAATTAGACCCGCAACTTGCGGTCCTGGACGAGGAGGAGGCCCGGATGCTGGCCGAAGCGACGCTGGACGCTATCCTGGAAGAGCATTATGCCGGGCGCGATGCTCGGTCCGAGGCCGTTCAGAGGCTGATTCAGATTCAGGGCCGCGGTTGGGACGCTCCCATCAAAGCGTTGGCGCTCCGCCTCCACAATTACAGCCAGAGCCTGCCGAACCCCGCCGGCTGGTTTGAGCGGCAATTGGCCATGTTTCGGTCACCGGCCCCGGCGGCTTGGAGTCGCTGGCTGAAGGAGGGGTTGGACCAGTGGCATGCCCGCTGGCTGCCGGAGCTGCGGGCCTCGGCATCCCTGAACAAGGTCGCCGCGGAATGCCTGAAGACACTGCATGGCCTAGGCGCTTCAGCCAATGCCGAGGAAACGGCCGCCGCACTGGGTAAGATCGCCTTGGCGCGCCAGCTTTGTCCTCGAGGAAAGAAGGGGCAATGGCTCAAGCCGTGTGAGGAGTTTTTTTCCGACGGGGCCTTCTTGGCTTCATTGATGGGGCCGAATGGGGCCGGAGACCCGCTCGGTGAAGACTGGGCCTGGGTTCGGGCCTCGATGGAGACGCTGCTGGAGCTGGCGCGCGAATTTAGCTCAAGCTTCGCCGAGGCAAAGCGGGAGCTGGGCCGGGTGGATTTCCACGACCTGGAACAACACGCGCTACGGGTCTTGTGGGACGCCGAAAAGGCCCAACCGACCCCAACCGCGCTCGAGTGGCGCCGCAAGCTGCGCTTTGTTTTTGTGGACGAATACCAGGACATCAACGCGGCGCAGGACAAGATTATTGAGGCCGTAAGCCGCGAAGGTGCGCAGGCGAACCGATTCCTGGTGGGCGACCTCAAACAAAGCATCTACCGCTTTAGGCTGGCCAACCCGCGCATCTTTCAGGGCTACCTGGAAAGCTGGCGCCAACCGCAGGGCGAAACCATTGCGCTCGTTGAGAATTTCAGGAGCCAGGCGGCAATTTTGGAGTTCGCCAATTCCCTATTTGCGACGTTGATGCGGCGCGAGCTCGGCGGTGTGGTCTATGACGACCAGGCGCGGCTGAGGTCCGGCCTCTCACGAATGGACAGGGCCTCCGCGCTCCAAGGTCCGAGAGATGAGACTGAGGGTGGCCCCAGAGTGGAGCTGCACTGGCGGCTCCGAAGCCGGCCCAACCAGCCGGATGCCCCCGAAGAGGAGGAAGAGGGAATAGCCGAGGTGGCAGAGTTGGAGGAGACGGACAAAGAGGCGCGGCTCATCGGGCTGCGGCTTCGCGAGCTGAAAAGGGAGGGCCGCCTTATTTGGGACGACGCGCGGAAATGCCAACGCCCGGTGGAGTGGGGCGATATGGCGATCCTGTTGCGGTCCCCGGCAACCAAGACTCAGAGTTATGCCAAGGAATTTGCCAGGCTGGACGTGCCGTTGGCAGCCTCGCGAGGTGGATTTTACGAGAGCACGGAGATCTCCGACCTGCTGAGTTTGCTCCAGATCCTGGACAATCCGTTGCAGGACCTGCCGGTGCTGGCGGTTCTCCATTCTCCGCTGGCGGGGCTGAGCATGAATGAGCTGGCCCGGATACGCCTGGCGGCCAAAGGCCATTATTGGCATGCGCTGCACCGGTGGGCGGACGGACACGGGCGGGGGCCCGGCATCGGCGTCGGGGTCAGTCCCACACGTTCTTCCGGCCCTTCGCCCTCAATTACGGCAGAAAAACTGAGGGCCGATTCCGACGCACCGCCGGAGCAGACCGAGGGCAAAGTGGCCGCGTTTCTTGAGCGGTATGCGCGCTGGCGCCGGCTGGCCAGGCGGGTGTCGCTTTGCCGGTGCCTGGAGGCCGTGCTCCTGGAAACGCATTATTCTTCCTGGCTCCTGGCCCAACCTCGAGGCGAACAGCGCTACGCCAATGTGCAGCGTTTTCTCAGCCTGGCACAGCGTTTCGACCAATTCCAGCGCCAGAGCCTGTTCCGTTTCCTGCGCTTCATCGAGGCGCAACAGCTCACGCAATGCGAGCCGGAGGTCGCCTCCGCCACAGAGGAGGATGCCGTCCGGTTGCTGAGCATCCACCAGAGCAAAGGGCTGGAGTTCCCGGTGGTCGTGGTGGCCGATCTTGGCAAACCGTTCAACACCTCCGACCTGAGCGCCCCCATCATCCTGGACGAGGTTTATGGATTGTGCCCGCAAATCAAACCGCCTCAGACCGGAAAACGCTATCCCAGCCTTCCCTACTGGCTGGCCAGGGGCCGGCAGAAACAAGAACTGCTCGGAGAAGAGCTTCGCCTGCTCTACGTTGCGGCGACCCGCGCGCGCGACCTGCTCCTTCTTAGTGGACGCATTACGCAGGCAAAGCTCAACCCGCCGGAGAGCGTGGAACAGGAACCGGCCTCGACGCCCTTGGGTGTGATTACATCGGCGCGCTGCTATTCGGACTGGATTGGCGCCTGGTTTGTCCGGAACGTGCCGCGCGCGGACACCGAGAGCACCACAGGCCGGACTTCGCTGGTTCGGTGGTTCATCCATAACGACCAGGAGCTGGCTGAATCGGAACGGCGGTCCGCGCTCTCCGGTGGCGCGGAGGACACAAACGCCCCTATTGAACCTGCGGTTTGGGAGCGCCTCCAAGAACGCCTTTCCTGGACCTATCCCTTCGCCGCGGCAACGCTCAGACCCGCCAAGGCTTCCGTTACCATGTTGCGCCGCCGCCAGGCCGAGATGGATGAACTCCAGGCCGCACCCTTCTTCCACCCCAAACGAGATGCCGCAGCCCGAAGCCCGGGTTTTCCTGACAAAGCCGCATTGGACAGCGAGCCGGCGCCAACTGCCTCCGCCCTCCAGCCCCAGCTCCCCGGACTCCGTCCCACATCGAATCCCCGTCCCTCCGCCCGTGACATCGGCAGCGCCACGCACCGGTTCCTGCAATTTGTTTCCATCGAGCGAACCCAGAGTGCCGAGGAACTCAAACAGGAGGCCGCGCGAATGCGGCACGAAGGGATACTGACCGAGGAGGAAATCGGCATGCTTGACTTCGATGGCCTAACCGCATTCTGGCAGTCGGAGGTTGGCCGGGCGGTTCGCCGTCAAAGGGAGTTCCTTCACCGTGAGCTGCCGTTTACGGCCCGATTCTCACCGGACGAACTGGCGCGCCTGGCTGGGGAGCCGCTGGAACCGGGATTGAAGGGGGAGTTTGTGGTTGTTCAGGGCGTGGCGGACATGGCGGTGGTGGGGCCGGAGGAAATCTGGCTGGTAGATTTCAAGACCGATGCGGTCAAGGCAGGCCAACTCAACGCGAAACTGGAAGAATACGCCCCCCAAGTAAGGCTCTATGCCAGCGCCCTCTCGCGTATCTATAACCGGCCAGTTACCGCCGCCTGGCTCTACTTCTTGTCCTGCCGAAGCGCGGCGGCTGTCCGAATGGAAGCGGCTTCGCCCCGGCCAGAGGCGCCGGCGGATTCGCGATTTTAGATTTAGGAAAGTTGCGAGGACCGCCCCCAATCGCAAATTGCAAATCTAAAATCGCAAATTCGAGTCTGGTCCCCTGCGTCTCCTGGCGGTCACGTCTGAGAGCGGTTCTTACCGATACTCCTCCCATTCTGGCTCATTGGCGAAGATCCAGCGGTAGTACTCGGCTTCCTTGAGGTTGGCGGCGGCTTGTTCATCGACCACAACAGTACACCGGGGATGGAGCTGGAGTGCGGAGGCGCTGACCATGCTGGTGATGGGGCCTTCCACCGCATCGGCGATGACCTTCGCCTTGCTGGGGCCCGTGGCCAAGAGGAGGCAGCGCCGCGCCTCGATAATCGTGCCAACACCCATGGTGATGGCCCGGCGGGGCATATTCTGCGGGCCGCCGAAGAATCGGGCGTTCTGTTCGAGCGTGGTGGGTGTCAGGGCCTTGACGCGGGTGCGGGACTGAAGGGCCGAGAGCGGCTCGTTGAAGCCGATGTGGCCCGCCTTGCCGATGCCCAACAGTTGGAGGTCGATGCCGCCGAAACGCTTGATGGTCGCTTCATAACGCTGGCATTCGGCCTCCAGGTCGTCCGCCAAGCCGTTGGGCAAATAGGTGTTGCGCGCGTCGATGTTGACGTGCCGGAACAAGTGATGGTCCATGTAGTGGCGGTAGGAGTTGGGATTGGAGGGGAACAGGCCGACGTATTCGTCGAGGTTAAAGGTGCGGCAGAGGGAAAAGTCCAGATGCTCTTCCTGGTGCATCTTCACCAGGTGGCGATACACCTGCTCCATGGTGCTGCCCGTGGCCAGGCCCAGAACCAGGTGCGGGTTGGCCCGGAGCTCGCGCTGGACGATCCGCGCTACGAGAAAAGAAGCCGCCTCGCTATTGGGCTGAATGATGACTTCCATGACTGGGTGTGCGATGAGGGCGAAGCAGCCGAAAAACTGCAGTTTCTCACTCTACGAGATGCAGCCAGGTGAGGCTCCGCCGATTTTATCCTAGCCCGAATTCCTTCCGGTTCTGTTCGCAAGAAACCAGCACCTGCTGGCCGTCGATGCGCGCCTTGAGGAGGGCCTGTTCGTCCAAGCCATTTGTTAGGGGCAGGGGAACCTGGCCACCTTGAGCGGCGCTACGCTGCAAGGCCAGCATGATCTCGGCCCCGAGGCTGGCGTGTTCAAAACTGCAGGGATGCGGCTTGCGGTTGTCATCGAGCCAGTCTGCCATTTCCTGGATATAGGGAGGCATGTCCAGGTCATAATTCATGGCGCCTTCGCCGCTCTCATAGCCATTGGGGCGTGTTACGGCACGCCAACCGCCATTGGTGAGCACCTCGGCAAAGCCCTCGGTGCCTTGGGCGCCGATGCGGTTTTTGCCCCACCATTTGGCCACTTCCGGTTGGTCGGGAGCGCCGGCGCCACATTCATAGATGCCGCGAACGCCATTGGCGAACTGCACAAAACCGCCGATATAGT
>JBJKSV010000730.1:0-4003 GCA_046703605.1 Limisphaerales bacterium | reverse complement strand
GCGTAGAGACCGTCGCCCAGTGGGCGAGCCTCCCCGGCATGCAGCACGGCGCCGCTTATGAAATGTCTGGCCTTGCCAAGGCCCGAGCGGAATGCGGCCAAGCCGGCGGCGTCGGACGGCGAAGCCTGGTGGGAGGTTTTAACCTCCAGCCGCCAGCCCGCAATCGTTCCAAAGAAGCTTTTTCCCCTTCACCAGGCTGGTTGTGGGATTGGTCACGTAAGGGGCCAACCGCGTCATCACGCAGCCCGTCTCCAACAGGTTAAGGTAGCGATGACACGTTGCCTGCGGGAGCGCCGCGTCACGCGCCAGATCGGACTGGTTGAGGATGCGCCCGGTGCGGTTGGCGGCCAGCCTCATCACGCGCTGGAAGTCCGGCAAGCTGGAAACGGCGCTTAACTGCTGGAGGTCCCTTTCCAGGTAGCTGCGAACATAGCCGCTAAACCAAAGCTGGCGCGCGCTATTCACGCTGTGAATGACCTTATTCAAGACGTGAAATCAAGCGCCACCGGATTGAGTGCTCACTTCTTCCGCGGGGCGGAGTGGCGGAAAAAAGCGCAGGATTGACCCCGGCGCAACGCCCGATCACACCTTGGCCCGGAAATACTCAATCGTTTTCACCAGCCCGGCTTCCAGCGGCACTTTCGGTTCCCAGCTCAGCAGGCTGCGGGCCTTGGAGATGTCGGGCTGGCGCTGGCGCGGGTCGTCCTGGGGCAGCGGCTTGAAGACAATCTCGCTCTTGGATTCGGTGGCGCGGATGATTTCCTTGGCGAATTGCAGGACGGTCAGTTCGGAGGGATTGCCGATGTTGATGGGCTGATCGCAGGCGCTCATCATGAGGCGGTAGATGCCGTCGATCAGGTCGGAGACATAGCAGAAACTGCGGGTCTGCTTTCCTTTGCCGAAGACAGTCACCGGCTTGTTCTTGAGCGCCTGGCTGATGAAGGCGGGAACCACGCGGCCGTCGTTGAGGCGCATGCGCGGCCCGTAAGTGTTGAAGATGCGGGCGATGCGGGTTTCGACGCGGTGCTCTTTGTGGTAGGCGATGGTCATGGCCTCGGCGAAGCGCTTGGCCTCGTCGTAGCAGCCGCGCGGCCCGATTGGATTCACATTGCCCCAATACTCCTCAGTCTGCGGGTGAACGAGGGGATCACCATAGATCTCCGAGGTGGACGCGAGGAGAAAGCGGGCCCTTTTTGCCTTGGCCAAGCCGAGAGCTTTGTGGGTGCCAAGCGAGCCGACCTTCAGGGTCTGGATAGGCAGCTCGAGATAATCCACAGGGCTGGCGGGCGAGGCGAAGTGCCAGACGTAATCGAGCTTGGCATCCAGGAAGAGGAATTCCGTCACATCCTGATCGATGAACCTGAAGCCGGGAATGCCAGCGAGATGAGCTATGTTATCGACCGAGCCGGTGACCAGGTTATCGATGCCGATGACTTTGTGACCGCGGGCAAGCAACAGATCTACCAGGTGGGATCCCAGAAAACCCGCGGCCCCAGTGACGACGGAGGTCGGCTCAGAGTAAGTGAACGGTTTGCGCGGCCGGTTTGGCATAGCTTATCAAATTAAGGACATTCTATTTTGCTCCCGCTCCGGTGAGCACCACGGGCACCGTAAGCCAGAGGATCTTCAGATCGAGCCAAAACGACCAATTGTCAATATACTCGAGATCAAGCCGTACCCAATCGCGGAAGTCCTTCACGTTATTACGTCCGCTGATCTGCCAGAGACACGTCAGACCGGGCTTGACGCTCAGCCGCCGGCGGTGCGCCAGATCGTCGAAGCGTTTGACCTCATCGACAGGCAACGGACGCGGGCCGACGAGGCTCATCTCCCCGCGCAGAACGTTGTAGAGTTGGGGCAACTCATCGATGCTGAACTTGCGAAAGAATTTGCCCACGGGAGTAGTGCGGGGGTCATTGCTTAGCTTGAAGACCGGGCCGGCCATTTCGTTCATGGCGGCCAGTTCATGTTTGAGTTGTTCAGCGTTGGTGACCATCGTGCGGAACTTGTAAATCGTGAAGGGACGGCCATTAAGTCCCGAACGCTTTTGCTTGAAGAGGATTGGGCCAGGCGAGGTCAGCTTGATGACTAGGGCGAAGAAAACCAGGAACGGGCTCAGGATGACCAGCAACAGAACCGCCCCCATGAAATCCAGCAGTTGCTTGAGGACACCCTGCCAGGAGGCGTCCGGCGTGGTGCGGAAGACCAGAACAGGCCGCCCGTAAAAATCATCATAGCTGGTTCGCGAGATCTGCGTTCGGAAGAAATCCGCAACCAGCCACACCTCGACTCCCTCCAACTCGCAGGCTCGAATGACCTCCTCGACCCGCTCGAAATGAGAATGGCGTCCGCTCAGGATGACGGCGTTGACCGAGGCCTCATGCAGCAGTTCAACCAGGTCCTTCAGAGGCGTGTGGTTCAGGTCCAACTCCGCCAGAACTTCGGTTTCCTCCTGGGACTTGGCGTTCAATTCCCGCCGCATCCGGGCTGTCTCATCCTTCGAGCCGACCAGCACCAAGCGGCGACAGAACTGGGTCTGGGCGAACTTGCTCCGAACCGCCAGGCGCAGCAACTCCTCTTTGATGAAGATCAAGGCGAAGCTGATGAATCCGAACCAAATGACCATCAAGCGCGCCAAGGCGGTCATGCGGGCGGCATAAAGAACGAGGACCAACCCCACTGTCATGATGGAGCAGGCCTTGAAGAGCATCCATGCTGTCGTGCGCTGGCTGCATAGGAGCGGTCGCCGATAAAAGCCCTGGGCCTCCAGTACGAACGGCGCGGCGGGAATGAGGACCAGGTAGAGCCACACGTAGTACTCGAAATCAGGCTTGAATTCCGGCAAGTGAATGAAGCCGATAACCGTGGCATTGGTTCTCAACTCATACGCCAGCCAGAAGCTGACCGCAAAGAGGCAGGCATCCATCAACTGATGGATTTGCATTCGAATTTGGCGGTCCCGACGGAGCATGGTTCAAAGCCGCGGGCCAGTCTCTTACCCGAAACGGCGACCGCGAACAATACAAATCGGCCAATGAAATGGATGGTGGTTCATTCTCTCGCGGTGAAAAACCTCGGTGTGCCCGGCCCTTGCTCAAACTTTGGGACGGAGGCGGCAATGAGCTTCGCCATGCGTTGGTAGGTGGCTTCTTCCTGCCCAGGTGGACAGACGGAGAAAAAGGAGATATAAGCCCATCGCTGAAGCACGCCGGTTCGGATGAGGTCCCGTGCCATCCACCACATTCGCTGCCAGTGCTCGGCCGTGCGTTCCCCGTCGGCCGCAAACCAGTACACATAAACGCCGCGGGCATCGAGATGGTGTCCGTTGATATCGACAGTCTTTTTGGCGATGAGTTTCATTACTGGCAGCTCGTAGGGGTGTGCTCCGCCGATGCGGATCCGCTCTTCGGAAGAAACGCTGCCTTCGATATTCCAGCCGAGGCCCGCCAGACAGAACTGCGGCTTGTGCAAACTGGTACGATCGGTGCCCATCAACACGACATTGGCCTGGACTGAAAAGCCATCCGGGGCGGTGTAACGCTGCTGCGTGATGCTAGTGTCTTTAGGCAAGTAGGCCATCGTCACATCGTCCACTGGAATCGTCTTGGCCTGGTAGTCCAGGACGCGTTGCGGGAGCAAAATCTCCAAACGGTTGGTTCCGGGAATCGGCCGGGTTCTAATGGCGGGCCGCCCAAGGCTCTGGTGGCCGTGCATATAGCCGAGCAGGCCGGCGCCGCCGCCCATCAAGAGAAGCGCGCTCAAAAGGAGAAGAGGTTTTTGCGTGTTCATGCCGTTCCTTGTTGGAGAGAGAGCCGCGGCTCGGCTCTGTCTTCGCGCAGCCAGCGCTCCAGAGCCAGGATGACCGCAATGGCTATGGCAAATGTAATGAAACCGAAATTAGTCTCCACCCTCTTGCCCCAGTCCTGTCCGAAGGCCTCGGCCACCACAACGGTAAAACTGATCCGCACGACATTGCCGATGACGGCCAGGGGCACAGCCGCTA
>JBJKSV010000729.1:0-7121 GCA_046703605.1 Limisphaerales bacterium | reverse complement strand
CCCACGTTCACTGGACGACCGACCGCAGCGAGCCGACCCCTGCCAGCCCGGAGCTTGGCCTCAACAACGGCATCGGAACGATTCTCGTTGCCCAAAGCGGCACGGTTAACCTGAAGAGCTTCCGGTCAGGCTTCGCCGACAGCCAAACTGTCAGCGTCCCTGTGACCCTGGCCTGCGCTACGCCGGTTATTTCACCCAGCGCCGCGACCAACAACAGCCCGGTCACGGTCAGCATCTCGTGCCTCACAACAAATGCGGCTATTTACTGGACCATCGACGGTACAGACCCGACGCCCAGCAGCACTCTCTACACCGGGCCGTTCGCCCTCGCCGCGAACGGGACACTTAAGGCCAAGGCATTTCGAACCGGCTTTGCGGAAAGCCCGACGGCCAGTGCCACCTTTAATCTGGTGGTGTCCACGCCCGTCGTTACGCCATTGAGCGGCACGAACATCGATTCTGTAACGGTTACTATGAGTTCGGCTACCGCTAACGCCGCCCTGCACTACACGACCGATGGCTCGGCCCCTACGACCAGTAGTCCCCTCTATGCGGGGCCGCTAACCCTGACCACAAACACGCTGCTCACGGTAGTAGGCTTCCTCGGTCAGATGACGCCCAGCACGACCGTCTCCAACACTTACGCCATCCAGGTCGATACGCCCTCTATGAGCCCATCCAGCGGCTATTTCCCCAACGGCAGCGCGGTGACTTTCTCGGTCAACAATCCCAGGGCGGCCATTTATTACACAACTGACGGCAGCGACCCCGGCACCAACAGCCCCCTCTATACGGGGCCAATCGAGGTGGACCAAATCAGCTATCCTTCCTCGGATTTGCGCCTGATCCGGGCGCGGGCGTTTGCCCCCAACACGGTGCCGAGCGCCGTGGTGAGTGGCCAGAGCTTTGCAACTAACACGGTTGGCGTGCCCAAGGACGTCGCCGGCGGGATCGGCTCGCGCATCGTCGTGCCAGTAGTCGCCAATCTGGCCCCCAATCAGCCCCTGCGCTCGCTCCAGTTCCGGTTGGAGGTGGTGCCCGCTTCGCCCAATGCCCCGGCTCTGACAGACGATATTACCGCCATTGACATCACGACCAACGATTTTGTGCCGGTGGCCGTCAACGCGGATGGCAGTGAGGCCCACTTCACCTACACGACCTACCGCTCCGGTTCGGCTGATGGCGCCGTCTTTGTCTCGACCGCTCCGACCAACGGCTTGGACCTGCAGGATTTTGGAGTGCTGATGAATGCCGTCGTTCCCATCCCGGCCTCCGCGCATCAGGGTGACACCTATAAGGTCTCCATTCTCCAAGTCTCCGGCACCAGGGACGACTGGCAGGGAAGCATCCCCCTTGGCCCGCTCCCCACCCGCACTCTCACGGTAACGAATATCCCCTATCTGGTCGGTGATTCCTCTTTGGGCCGCTGGTACAATGCCGGTGATTTCGGCGACGGCAACCTCGACAACGCCGACGTCAACAATGCGCGCCTGGCTTCCTTTGGCATCCATGTGCCCCCGGCCTTCAGCGACGCCTTCAATGCGATGGACGCCTATCCTCCCGATGCCCCCGGCATTGTCGGCGGCGACGGCCAGATCCGCTATTTGGATTGGATCACCATTCTGAACCGCTCTTTGCGCCTGGACAACCAGGATTGGGTGCGCGCCCACGCGGCCGGTGGTGTCCTGACCAATTGGTCAATGAGCCTGCCCAACGACCGTGTCAAACCGAAGGCGGCAAATCCGATTCCTCCAGGCCAGGTCTGGCTCTGTCAGGCCCAACTCCAGGCTGGCGCCATTACCAATGCGCTGGCGGGCCACACTTACTCTATCCCGGTCTCCTTGCAGGTCCTTTCCGGGTACGCCGTCGCCGGCCTCCAGTTCCGTGTCACGCTGGAGCCGGCCAACGGTGCTCCGCCTGTGACCCAGCCTGTGGTGTTTACGCCAGCGATGGGCGCTGCGCCGACCCTGCAGACTTTCGGCAATGATGTCCTTTGCTCATGGCCGCCGACCGGTTCTTTCACACCGTCTCTGGAAGGGAGCAATCTCCTCGGCTACGTCCAATGCACGATTCCGGCGGGCAGTCAGCCCGGTCAGTCCTACAACCTCCGATTTTCTTATTGCGACGGCGCCCCCGACCTCCAGACGCAGTATAATTTCGAGAGCTTCGCCGCGAGTCTCTGGGTCGCATCGCCGGCGCAACAAGCCCCCTCAATTACCTCCGATGAATGGAAGATCAGATTCTTCGGCAGCGTGAGCAGCGCCCAAGCCGCTGACAATGCCGACCCGGATGGGGATGGGGTTCCTAATTGGCAGGAATACCTGGCCGGGACTAACCCAAGCGACTCGCTTTCTCATCTCGCGCTGAGCACCTCCTTCCTGGCCTCCAAGACCGGTGCGCCCGGCATCGCGTTGAGTTGGCTTACCGCGCCGGGCAAGAATTACGAGCTCCAAACCGCTCCCACAGCCGCTGGCCCATGGACGCCGCTGGGCGAGGTCTCCGGCGACGGGTATTCCCATCAGAGCCTTATTAGCAACCCCGCTGCTCAAGGCCAATTCTATCGCCTGCGATTAGTGCAGTAAGCATCCTCAGGCGGCCGGTCGGTGGGGCGGGTTCCCGTCCGACCGGCCTCCTTCAAGGCCTTCAGCCATGGCACGCGCCACGGTCTTCACCGCGCCCTGCGTCCCCTCGGCTAGATCGTTGATGGCGTCGGAAACCACCGGGACCTGCTCCGCCGCCGTGTATCGAGCGAGGGCACCCATGAAGCCGAACAGGCACATCCCGCCGCCCACAAAGAGGAGGGGCATCCCGACAAAGCAGCACCAGAACAGGCGCGGCGAACTGAACGAGCCAAAGCTCGAAAAAAAGCTGGCCAGACCAATGATCAGAAACACAAGGCCCACCGCAATCGTCAGCAGGCCTGCGATACGCAGGAAATTGCGCGCCCCCCGATGCTCGCGAGTTTGTAGTTTGCTCATGACGCTGTCAGACAATGAGGCTGGTCCTCTCTGTTTGTCGCTCCTCATTAAAGCACCAGGTTGCCACCTCAACGACTACAAAATTGGGCGCCTTTTCTAGCGGGTTGACGGTGGGATGTCTGAGCTCGCTTGAACCTATCGGCTTATAGTAGGTTTGGGATTCTGGGGCAATTTCCTGATCCTCCGCCTGAACTGGCCGTTTCGATGGAGGCAGATGTGTTTTCACTCCTCCGCCTCACAATTAGGGTTTGATGCTCAAGGTACACCGGGCCACGTTGAAATGGTCGCCACGGTCAAATACGCACCACATCGTCTTTCCATCCGCGCTCATCCACTTGGCTGGAAAGGTGTGCAGGTAGGCGGGGCGTTGCTTTTCGGCGGGAGAGCATGTCCAAGCCGGCAAGTCATCTCCATAGGCCACAGTGCGCCAAGGACCCCAGGGGTGAGGGCTTTCGTAGAGTCCCCAATCTCCTTGTTGCTCATGGGTGCTGACGGCCAGCAGGTAACGTCCGGTGACCGGATGATACGCGCAGGTGACGCCCCAACTGATTCCCGCCGGGTTGAAGAAGACCGGGGTCATGTCGGCAATATTGGCCGACCACCGCGGGCCCTGGGTAGTGCCGCAGAAATACTGGTAGGAGGCGAGGTGCTCGATTTGGTTCGGCTTGACGCGAAACAGGTAGAGATGCTTGTCATGGAGACGGCGAGGATCGTTGTCTGAAAAGCCATAGATGTAGCCGTCTGGGCTGAGACCGTTATCGCGTCCAAACTGGATGAGACCTGGAAAGGCAAAGGCCTTGTGCGATTTGGGGAAGATCCAGCCACAGTCCGTCCATGTCAGGCCGTCATTGCTCGATTTCCACAGTCGAGCCCGGTCCCAGGCGCCCTGCTCACTGGCATAGAGGTAGAGACGACCGCCGACCGCCGTAATCGTGGCCTTTCCGAGTGCGGTCGGTTGCGAGGACAGCGGGTCTAATCCGCCCCACACATTAATGCCCTTCCAATGAGGCGGCGTCCCGGTTAGCCGGGCCACCCCCATCGAAACCCGTCCCTTTTGGTCCGTGCCGCCGAATCCCCCGCCATCGCCCCACGCGGCATAGACGTTCCCATCGCCAGCCCAAGTGCAGGACCAGATGTCGCTCCCCTCGGCATCCCGCTGCAGTGTGGTCCTGTCGAAGGTGATCCCCGTCAAAACGCGGCTTCGAGGATACGGGGGAGCGGTTTCAGTCGCCAGCGCCGTTGTCGCAACAACGAGGATAGCAAGGATAGAGGGCGATTGCATGCTCTTCATTTGACGTATGATACACGCAAGTCCGGCTTCCTGTGAAGCCGGTATCCAATGCGCAGAGCACGGCGATAAAGTCTGAATGCCTTTCAGGACGGGTCACCCGCTTGCTCTCCATCCTGGATGCCGAGCAAGAGCATGAACAAAAGCAAAAAGGCTGCGTCGCCTAAACCTAACGGCAGGACGGCGCGCCCCGCATGCGAAATATGCGGCTTAGGCCTCGCTGACCTGTTCGACCGGCGCCGAGGCCGGGCTTTCTGAAGCAGCGGTTTCGGCCAGGCGTTTGGTTTTGGCGCGCTGGTCCTTCGAAAGAGGGCTGAGCACGACGTTAAGGTCGCGGTTGCCGAGCATCTTTGGCGCTGAATCCGCGCGTCCATAGCCCGCTACCTCGTCCAGAAACCGATTGACCACATCAAAGCCGACCTCCTTATGCGCCTTCTGGCGACCTCGGAAGCGGAGTTTAAGGCGGACCTTGTGCCCCTCGGAGAGGAATTGAACCGCATGCTCGCGTTTGACGGCAAGGTCATGGGGGTCAATGGCGGCCGAGAGCTGAATTTCCTTCATTCGGCTGGCGGTCTGAACGGAGCGGGCTTCCTTGCCTCGCTTGGACTCCTCGTAGAGGAATTTGCCGTAATCGACGATGCGGCACACCGGTGGGTCTGCATTGGCGGCAATTTCAATGAGGTCCAGGTCCTTGCTTCGAGCCAAGCGGAGGGCGTCGTTAAGCGACATCACCCCCAGTTGTTGTCTTGAATCGTCGAGGACCCGCACTTCGCGGGCACGAATCTTGCCGTTAATGCGATGCAACGGCCCTCGAGGGCGAAATGAGCGCGGGCGGGGAGGACGTCTCAAAGCCAAGCCCCCAATCGTAATTGTATATGTCGGAGATAATTCATGTAGAGAAACTGAGGCGACCCACCCCTTTGGCGGACCGCCAAAACCATTTTAGCTTCGCAGAAGCTCCCGTCCAAGGCAAGGAGAATAAACCCCCATTTTGGTCTTTATACACCGCCCCTGCCGTTTTATAACGATGCAATGCTAATCTTGCCGGAGTTGTTGCGTCATGGCGGGCCGGTCTTGCTGCTGATTCTGCTCACCAGCGCCGTCGCCGTGGTGGTGTTTATCGAGCGGTTCCTGCACTATCACCGCGCGCAGATCAATTCGGTCGAGTTCTTGAACGGGGTGCGGACGGTGCTTAAGCGTGAAAATGTGGTCGAGGCCCTCTCGATTTGCGATGCAACGCCGGGCCCGGTGGCGCGATTGGTCAAGGTGGCCATCCTGAACCGGGAGCATGGACGAGAGCGAGTGCGTGAAGCGCTCGAGGAGGCGGGCCTGGCGGAAGTGCCGCGTCTGGAAGAGAAATTGAACCTGCTGGCGACAATCGCCCAACTGGCGCCCTTGCTGGGGTTGCTGGGGACGATGCTGGGAGTTATCCAGACCTTCATGCAGATGCAGAGCGCGGGCCTCTACGCTCATTTCGATCAACTGGCCTCGGGTGTCTGGCAGGCCCTGGTTTGCGCTGCGGCAGGTCTGGCAGTGGCGATTCCGGCGCATGCCGGCTATAATTACCTCGTCAGCCGCGTCAACTCCATTGTTCTGGACATGGAACGAGCCGCCACTGAGGTGGTGAATATCGTCTCCGAGACCAACGAGGCGGGCGCCTCCAGGGCGGCATGAAATTCCCACGCAATGCGCGTATCTTCCGCGGGCGGCTCGACGTAGCTCCGTTCGCGGCGGTCTTTTTCCTGCTCGCGATCTTCCTGCTCCTTTCCTGCCTGGTCTATACGCCGGGTGTGCGTCTGGAATTGCCTGTGGCCAACGGGTTGCCCGGCACAGATCGCCCTATGGTGGCTGTGGCGATTGACGCCCATGGGCGTCTCTACTTTGAAAACCAGTGGATAGAAGAAACCGCTCTGAAAGCCCGCTTGAAGCAGATCGTGGCCGGCGCTCGTGAACCTCTGGAACTTATGGTTCAGGCCGATAAGGCCGTGACCTACGAGCAACTGATTCATTTAACCCTGCTGGCACGCGACGCCGGCATCACCAACGCCTGGCTCGCAACCCTCCCCAGCCCCACGGCTCTCTCTGCCGGCAGTTCGTTCCCATGAGAGGAGCGCTCGATGAGTTCGTCCGCTGAAACAACACCCTGGCCACGGCAGCGGTGGTGGTTGGTCGTTACCCTGGTGTTTGTCGGCCAACTGGGGCTGATCTTTTGGCTCGGAAATGAGCGGTCAACCGCTCCACGGCCAACCGGCCCCTCGCCGGCGTTGCGTCTGGCGGGTCAGGCCTCAACAGAGCTGCTCGCCATGGAAGATCCGACCCTATTTGCCTTGCCGCATCGTGTGAGCTTTTCCGGACGTGGCTGGATGAATCCAACGAACCTGCCAAGTCCCTCCTTTCAGTGGTCGGCGGCCCCGCATTACCTCTCTCTTCCAGCCGCACGGCTTGGCGAGGGATTCGATGATGCCCTTGAGACCCGGCCGCTAATTGGAATCCAGCCGCCAGCCATGCCCGCCCCGGAGGTCGTACCGCCCGATATTCCGCCGCCAACCGGCTTGCCGAACCATTCCATCCTCCAGCTCAGTCCGAGCCTTGTTGCTCGCGGCCTGCTCTCGCGGATTGACCTGCCGTCCTGGACAAACTCCGACCTGCTGACCAACAGCGTCGTGGGAGTTATGGTGGACGCCCAGGGCCGTACCTTTCCCGGCGTATTGCTCTCCAGCAGCGGGTTTAAGCCTGCCGATGCTTACGCCTTCAAAGCAGCGCGAGCCGCGCGGTTTGCTCCGCTGGACAATTCCGCCTCTTCGGCCTCCGATCCGTTGATGGGTCTAACGTGGGGACTGATCATCTTTGAATGG
>JBJKSV010000728.1:0-7884 GCA_046703605.1 Limisphaerales bacterium | reverse complement strand
CCACATATCAAGCCCTCCTGGAATTTGGTTGCGCCGAAAGCTCCCCCAGCGGAGTGCCCTGGAGAACGAATCCGGTTTGTCCCAGTGGTTCAGGGTTGAACTCTGCGCGCGGTTCAGTTTCGGGGATTGCGCGCAATTGCAGGACCCCCGGCTCCAGGACGACTACAGCCACCCGGTCAGCAGGCCGAAAGCCTGCCTTGACGAGCCAATGGCCCTTGAGCCGAATCCCGGCGCGCGTCTTGCCGCGCCCTCTGCGGCCAAACGGGTCGGTGATGTCTTCGATTTTGAGGTTGCGCCGCTGGCGAAGTTTCCAGGGGGTAAGAAGGCCCGGCTCATCTTGCCAAGCCGCAGTTAGGTTCTGTTGCATTGTGTGTTTGCGTTTAACACACCGGGAAGCGCGAAAAAAAATGACCGTCACTCTCATGGGTGGCGGTCACTCTTCCTCGCTCGGAGATTTTTTGAGAGCCTCTTGCTCTCCGCATCGACCAGCGCCCAATGGGGCGCCGGATGGACCACCGTGCCTCTCCAGGGCCGGTTGGTAAATCGCTTACGCGATTGCTCACCCGATGACAGAGTTAGAGACAGGGCCGGGCCAAGGAACGTTCAATAGGTCATTTACGCCCAAAAGCGGTCTGCAACCAAGCCCTACAGCCAGCGCGGGTATGGCCTCTTTTCCGTGGCTTGAGGGGGTCTTCACCCGATTGGCGGGTTTCGGGAGGGACGGTAGTTTGGTGGCTAATGCGGGTTACACAAGAATAGAGAAAGAATATGAAACGTTACTTGTTTTTGCTTGGGACAGTCTCTCTGTTGCTCGCCGGGTGCAATCGAGCGGGAACCGAGGGCGGGGCTGCCAACCAGTCAGCCACGAATGAGGCGGCAGGAGGCGCGACGTCCGCCGGCGGGACAAGCGAGGGCGGCAGTTACCAGGCCAACACCAATGGCACCGAGCAGGCCAGCACGAACACAACCGAGCAGGCGAAGACCAACGCCACCGAACAGGCCAATACCAACGAGACTCAGCAAGGTAATGCCACCGAGCAGAGCCGTACCAACGCCACTCCCCAGCAGAGATAGGTGGTGAGGCTTGGGTGGCAGGTTGTGACAAGTGGCCTCACCCAATGAATTCATCCTGCATTCGGGAACGGCGGCACCGGCCGATCGCTTGAAGCAAACCAGCGACCGTGCCGCGATGGGTCTCGGGATTCACAAACCGGGCTAAGGCGTGGGCGGGAGGTTCGGAAGCAGTTCCGCCGCCGTGCCGCTTCGGCCCAGCAAATAGGTGAGCGAGCCGGAGAGGTTTGCCGGGGGGCTGTCGGAGCTGCGGCCCATGGCGTCCATCCAGGTTATGCGCTCACTCGGCAGCCGGGACCAATCCGGTCCCTTCCCGTTCTCGGAGCGCCAGAGCAGGAGCACCGCGTGCTTGCCGGTCTCGAAACCGGCGGCATAGGCACCGGCGCCGATTCTTTTCATTCCGACGGAACGAGGCGAAGGCCCCAGAACATGCGTGAGCACCGCCAGCGCGGGAAAGAGCTTTCGCGGCACACCACCGTAATCAAAGAGGGCGCACTCGAAATCCGATTCATTGACGCTGCCATTGGCGCCCGCGTGGATGAAGATCTTTTGCACTCCATGAGAGAGCATGATGGCAAAGAACCGAGTGGTGTAGTCGGCGCATTGGCGTTCGCTTTCGAGGAGCCGGGCCTCGGCCCAGGCATTGGGCTGCGGGACAAAGGGCTGGCGGGGCAGGTTGTCGGCGCCATAATAAGAGAACTCGGTTATCCAAATTGGTTTCCGTCGGCCGTGGGCGTCCATGTCCTTGAGCAGTTGGTCCATCTCGGGCAGGTAGGCCTCCGGGGCGCGCAGGCCGGGATAGATGTGGAGGTTGAGGTCATCCACGTGTTTGAAAATCCCATCATCGAGTAGAGTTGCGGTCATCTGCAAGGGGCCACCGGCGATGCCGCCGATGATCGTGCAGGCAGGATCGGCTTGGCGCATGGCGGTGGAGGCGGTCCTGAGCAGGGCGACATAATCGCCCGGCCCATATTTCGTGCCGCCGGAGTAACCCATGGGCTTGGCGGGAAGCGAGTAATCGGTATAGACCGGCTCGTTGAGGAATTCCCAGATATGGATGCGGTCCTTGTATCGGGCGACGGCCTTTTGGATGAATTGGGCCAGCTTGCGCGGGTCTTTGGGCGCCCAGGCCTGGCGCGCCCGCACGGCTGGATAGCCTTTGGTCGAGATGGTCAGGGGCGCTTCGCTGGACCAATCCGCGGAGGGGAATGGGGGCAGCAGCGGCAGGACAGAACAGCCCTCGCGCAGCACTCGGTCTATCTGGGTGTCGGCCAATTGCCAGTGGTATTGGCCGGGGGCCGGCTCGATATGCTGCCACTTCAAGGACCAGTCGCGATACCAGGTCACGCCCGCCTTCGATGCGAGGTGAATGAGATCGGCCGTGGCAAAGGCGTGATTGATGCCCAAGACTGAATCGTGGCCGGTTGGCCGCGGGACGATTGCCAATCGCACCTGGGCGGCCAAATGCGTGCCGTTGATTTGGGCCGAGGCACTGACTCGATAATAACCGCGCCAAGTGGCGGGAAGCTCCAACTCGTGCCGGATGGCGCTCCGAGCTGGTATCTCGACGAGGCAGTTGGGCAGCGCCGCCGGTTGGTCGTAAAAATCTGTTGCATGGAATTTCACGTTGAGTCGGACCGGAGCCTCGCCGTAGTTGGAGAGCCGGAGCCACAGGAGGTGCCTGGCATGGTCGAAAAAGATTCCGCCCGGCTCGGAAGGTTCGAGGGCCAGTTCGACGGGTTGATGAGGTTCAAAGGCCGTGGCACGCTCTCCTTTTTCCAGTTGAATCGCATCGACATCCACGTCCACCCGTTGCTCACGTTCCAGGCCGGGGCCGGCAAAGACGAAGACATACCGGTGGCGAGGCGTGAAGGTGAACGAATAGCGCCTCCAATCGGTCGTGAGTTTCACCTGACGCCGGTGGTCGCCGCCTCCGCCGGCCGGGTCTTTGGTGGTCACGCCCAACACCGCCGGCACATCGGCCCTGCTCGCTCGCATGTAACAGGACAAGGTGTAAGCCGTCCCTTTCTGGACGCGAATCCAGCCCTCATTGGCCACCAGGGGACGGACCTCGCGCCGCACAACGGGCTGGTAATAATCGAAGTAGAGCACGGGCGTTTGGGAACCGCCGATGGGGATCCGGAGGAAGGAATGACCTTGCGGCGCGGCGGAAGTCTCAATCCGGCCATGGAGCCGACTCAAGTTGCCCCAGCCAGCCGGCATACCCAGCGACGACCAACCGCAGCCGCCCAACTCGAAGGAGGCATTGGGCACCAGGTTCTTGCTGGCAGAGTGCGGCACCACATCGGTGAATTCGACCTTTCCTTCTTGATACGGCGTGATGCGCACATCGGCGACATATAGTGTGCCAACTTCCGTAAACCAAATCTGCAATCGCCCGCTTGGCGCTACGTCGCGGGTGGCTTGGAACACACACCGATAAGTGTGCCAGGCCGGCGACAACGGAAAGGCGGTCTCCAGGCCGCAGTTCTGCCACGTTTTGGTGTCACTCATCGCTACCGAGACGCTCCGGCCCGCTATCCCTTCCTCCCGCAACTGGCAGGAGAACTGGTAGGTCCGCCCTTTGGTTAGATGCACTCGGCCAACCTGGGCGAGCATGGCGTGGGCCGAAGGGGTCTGCCGCTCGAAGCGGGAGCAACTCAGTTGCGCGCAACGTTTGCCGTCGGCATCGGTCAGCACGCGTAAGGTCTGCGTCACAATGGCCGTATCGCCCGCGGTCTCCCAATCCTCGGGCTGGCCGTTCAGGCGTTGGGAGAAGTCGCCATTCGCGACCAGGTTCGTGGATTCTAGCGCCCGCGCCACGGGGTTATGCAGGGCGGTTAGAAGAACGCAACAGAGCAATGCGGGACGGAACAAGGGCCGGAGATTCATGACGACGCCATGAAAACGCGAGTGAGGACAAAAGGCAAGCCTCTTACGGGGGAACGGACAGAGGAATGGGGACAAAGGAATTGTTATGAAGTTGGTGAGGCTTCGCCTCAGATCTCCCAGGGATGCCTTTCAAGCTGATTTCCTCTGCCAGGCTCTTTGCGGGAGGGTTTGGTCAGCGGGGAACCGAGCTGGAGACCCGGCGAAGGGCCTTAGCGGCGGCGGGGTGATTAGGGTCCAGCCTCAAAGTCGCTCTGAATTCCTCGGCGGCTTCGGCGTAGCGGCCCTCTCTTTCCAACGCAATGCCGTAATTAAACCGGGCCTGCGCCCAATCGGGCCTGAGTTGAGCTGCCTTGGCCAAATGAGGGAGCGCTTCGTCGAGGCTTCCCGAGCGAGCCAAATCGAGACCGAGTTCGAGCTGTGCGACGGCGAGGTGCGGATTGTTCTCGACCACGATCTTGTAATGAGCAACCGCTTCGTCCTGCCGCCCGAGGGCAACCAGCGCGCGCGCCAGATTGAAATGTGCCGCGGTGTCGTCGGGTTTGAGGCGCAAAACCTCGTGGTAAAGAGCAAGGGCCTGGTCCGGATGGCGCTCCTTGGCCAGGAGATTGCCGAGGTTGTTGAGCGCCTCGGTGTTGTTGGTGTCGAGGCGGAGCACCCGATGGTACTCCTCCTCGGCGCCTTTGATATCCCCGCTGTCCGAGAGCAACACCGCCAGGTCGATTCCGGCGGGGCTAAAGCCTGGCTGGAGCCGCAACGCTCGTCTGAAGCAGCGCGCTGCCTCGCCGGAGTTGCCGCGCGCCTCGAGCACCAGACCTAGCTCGTTCAATGCCTCGACGAAGCCGGGATGCCATTTGAGTGCCTGGCGGAAGTCTGCCTCCGCCTGGGCGTACTCTTTGGCGTCATGGGCGATAAACCCGAGCCTGAACCAGGCCTCAGGCCAATGCGGGAGCAGCCGCGTTACGTCCTTCCATTGGGCGGAGGCCTCGGAAGCGCGTCCGGCCGCCTCGAGCAATCGCGCGCAATTGGCGTGCAGCCTCCAATCGGAGGGCGCGAGTTTCAGCGCCTGGTTGTACACTGGAATGAAATTGGTGGGCGAGGCTGAAAGCCTGGCCAGGCGCTGGGCCAACTGATGGTCGCGGGCTTCGAAGTTGTCTTGCGAGCGAAAGGGCGGCTGCTGGAACCGTGCCCTCATCTCCTTCAGGACGCGGTGCTGATCGAATTCGGTAAACGCTAAGCGGCGCGCGACCTCGGCTTCGGAGATGATAGCGGCTGGAGAAGCGGTGGGCGCGCCCGGCGATAACTTTTGGAATTGGGCAGCGACTCGCGAGGCCACGAGATAATTCCCCCGGAAGTTCAGATGAACATGGTCGAAAAATAGCTCGTCGCCGGGAATGCCATCTGGCGATTGGCGGGCGCACGCGCCCTCAGCGTCAACCAGAGGCACGTTTCGAGCGGCGGCAATCTGGCGCACAATCTGGTTCAGGCGCGAATCGGCGCGGAACCGCAAGGTATCAAGGTCGCAGGCGAGGCGGAAGCCGGTGTCCGCTTTTGCAGCCTGGTGGAAGCGAAGCCGGCAGGTGGCTTGGCGGAATACGAGGCCGGCGTATTGATCGTCGATTTTGGCCGCATTTTCGTAAGCTGAAATGGCCTGAGGGAAGGCGCCATTGGTCTCCGCCCGAAGGCCCGCCGAAAAGTCCTGTTGCCATGCCTCGAGGCCGGCGGCGCTCAGACCTGCGCGATGCAGAGAGCCAAATGGCGGGCAATCCTTCAGATTCACCGGCACTGTCAGCAGCAGGACCTTGGCGCCGGAGGACCTTCCCAACTCGATCACGGACGCCAGGTTAGCGGCGAAGTTCGCATAGACGTTTTTGAGGCGCGGATCATCTCTGGGCACCTGGTTCTTCAGGAACATCTCCATGCCTTCCCATTCCGGACGCTGCACGGGCTGGCCTAACTCAGCAATGAGCTGACCGATTCGAGTGGTCTTGAGCGCCAGGGTAAGACGCACCGCTCTGAGACCCGCCGCCTGCCTGCCGAATACGGTTCCGGCGCCGTAGGGGCCAACCACCTCGTTGTTGCCGGCATAGACCACCCAGAAATCCGCCTGGAGCGGCCGGCAGTCTCTGGCGATTTGCCTTACGACATGCGAGTTGATAGCGGTCATGGCGGTATTGATGACTTCGACATGCTGGCCGGGATGGCGCGCCTGCAAGATACACTCCAGTTGGCGCGGCAGACCGTAACTTGGCGCTGGGTCGCCCATCGCCGCGGAGCCACCAAACACAATGATGCGCACTGTATTGGCGGGTTTCTCCGCCGCGAGCAGGACAGGCACCGGCGTCCGGGCCTCGCTGGGCGGAAAGAACCGCCAACCGAAGCGGCGGTTTTCCCGGAGCATGGGTGGGCCGGTTTCGCGCGTGGGCAGGAAGAAGGAGGTGGGGTAGCCAAAGCCGGCCAAGCGAAGGGCGCACTCCACCAGCAGCAACAAAAGCAGGGGAAGGAGCACCAGGACTCCACGGAAGATCCACGTCCGGGACGGGTGGCCCGGCGCGCGCTCGACCTGAACACGAGGCGCGTTCTTCAGGGCCTGCCCGGCTGCAGCAGGGGTCTTCCTGGACTTCTGCCGGCGGTGGTTCATACCCGGAGCCTAACAAAGGCGGCGAAGGAATCAAAGCCCGAACATGATGGCTTCGCCCGCAGGACACGGCCAGTTTGAAAGTCGTATATGAAAATCTCTGCGCCCGGGGACGCAAAAACCTGTGTGATTTGACTCAACCGAGGGATTCTGTCCTCGAGTTAGTCGGTCAGGTCTTGCCGCGACTGAATCCGGCTCTCCAGTTCTCTGACCAGGGGCGCGGCGCGCTCGACGGCGTTCTTCTGGGTTTGGCCCAGGAAGGTCTTCATGCTCAGGCGGACAGCGCCGACCACGTCTCCATTCCGGTCCCGCAAAGGCATCGTCACCACCACGATTCGTTTGCCTCGCCCGAAGTAAATGACTCCCCGTCTGAGCACGTCCAACTCGACCTTGCCGCCAGGCTCGCCCAGCTCGGATTTGGCCTGGCTGGCGGCAAGGCGCGTTGTCCCCGGGGCTTTGCCGGCGATGTAGATCCGGAGTCCGACCAACCGGCGATGTTCCTTGACAATCTCGCGCACCACCACCTGGGCCGGGCTGACTTCGGGCGTATAAACGATTTTTGTCCCGGTGAAATAGCTGACGGAATCGGACTTTGTCCAGAAGGCGATTTTGCCACTGCTGAAGGAGGTGTCGGTGATAGTGGGAATGACCTGCTTGCCATCGAGAAAGCAGCGAATCTGGCTGCCAGTGCAGGTGATGCCCAAATCGTGCCAGACCCCGCTGGAAATGGGCACCTCCGGCCCGATAATGGTTCCACGCTGGCCGTTAACGACCTTGTAGAAACGAAACGTGTTGCCCAGCGAACTCGCCCGGACAACGTAGTAATTGGTGGCATTCTGGAGCCTGAAGGCAATGCCCGCCATGCGCTCTTTGACCCCGCTGACGGTCTTGAATTTTGTCGTGAGCGTAAAATCGCTAAAGCTCTGCTTCTCGTAGATGAGCAGCGGGAAATGCTCGTCGGTCGGGTCCTGGGAAAGTTGTGCCAGCACCGGTTGCCGGGCAACCTGGGCCGCCTCGGGCGTCTGCGGTGCGAACGCGGAGGGCGCCTTGTCCAGGACAACACTCCAGCGCCCCGGCTGGCCCTGCCCGGTGACCGCACTGCGGAAGCCCGGCGGGGTCTGGCCCTCGGGCGTGGAGCCGAAGTCAAAGAGGATCTGAGCGCCGGAGGCCGAGAAGGCCGCCAGGGCCAGAAACAAACATAAGGCGGGAAACATGCCGCCAAGCCTGGAGATTCCACACACGGGTAGGGCGCGCAGTCCTCTGCGCGCCTCCATACCGCAGAAGGG
>JBJKSV010000727.1:0-15152 GCA_046703605.1 Limisphaerales bacterium | reverse complement strand
TCAAGAACAGCTTGGCTTCACCGTTTCGCATCCTCCTGCCGCCTCTTGGATGTGGCAGTGGGGGGCCGTCTGCTTTGGCATTAGCTGGACATGGACCTTTCTCACCTGCGTCAGCCTCTACCGGCAGGCGAAGGCCTACGAGCAGGCGATGCGGGATAACCCGCCGCCACTCCTTTCAGAAGTGCCCCCGGCAAACCCCGATGGCCCGTAACCGGTCAGCAGCGCGCGGATCTCATTCAGTACTTTCTGGTCCATAGTCGAGGAAGGCGGCCCACCCTTCTGTCTCGGCGATGGCGTCCGTTATGAGCGTGTGCTTTTCCCGCTCCCATCCCTCCTGGCCTTCCGTTCGCGCTCGGTTTTCTCCGAATCCCTTTGGCCTAGGTCAAGCAAACCCGCCTGGCACGCCTCCCACACATCCCCCATCAACTCCTCCGCGGGCAACCTGAGCACCGCCCGCGCTAACCCGGTCCAGACATAAGAAAAGCTCCGCCGGAACCTTTCGCGAAACAGGCTCCGGAAGTACTCGACGACTTCTTCGCGTGGCATCCGTCCCCAGTGCGCCAGCACCACAAAAGCGCCAATGGCGGCATTCCGAACGTACTCGTTGGCCCCTTCGTTCTCGACCAAGCCCTCCAACGGCCCGGGATTGCCGTCATAGACCAAAGCAAAGATGCGGTCCAACCGCTTGATTACTCTGTCGCCAAACAAATCTAAAGCGATCTCTCCGGGCGCGCTGGCGATCTTCACCAGCAGCGGATAGGCGGCCTTCTCACGGAAATGCGCCAGCAAGTAAGTGCCGAGCACCGGCAGCATGTTCTCTTCCCGCTGGGCCCATTCGGCGGGCGAGCCCGCCACCGCCTCCAGCATCCGAATCAACTCCGGGGTGATGGCCTCGCGCTGCTCGATGGCCGCCTTCATCGCCTCCATCGGGAATTCCCCCGTGTAAGCCTCCAGTGCTTTCAGAATCTCTGGAATCGTCATTGTCCTGGCCATTTATCCGATTGTGCCATGTTGCGCCCCTTCAGTAAACCCAAGTGTTGGCTCCAACCATACAGACACTCCCCTGAAGGAACTGACCGCAAAGGGGACGAGCAAAAGGTCAGCATTGCCAGACCCCTGAGCCAGGAGACAACCATGAGCCTGAAGTGGATTGCGCGGCGGCTCCCAATGGGCAGTTGCGCATGCGTATCGAACTTGCTGCACGGCACGCCAGCAGCCCCACCTCCGGCGCAACAACAGCTACCTTTGTGTCAATAGTGAGGACTTGTTTGTTTACAATACAAGCCAGCACAAACCAAAAGACTGCCCGCACGCCCATCATTCCTGCCACCCACCATCCATCCTCCATCATCCCCCAATCCACCAATCCAGCTCCACCACCGCTTCTGACAGCCGAATACTCTCCATAACATTGATTTGCCGAGCCTCGTACCTTATACCTAGAGGCATGGCAAAATGTAAGTGGGCTATGCCGCTGCCTTCGCCATCAATCACAACCTGATTTCAGACATGTCCGGCAAACGCAAACGAGATTCAGAACAACCTGAACTGCCCATTCCGGAGGCGCCCGAGGCCTCGCCCGGCGCCGTCCATGCCGCTCCGATTCCGGGCAATGGGGACGGCTCCGCCCCTCAGACCTCGCTGGCGGCGGACGCCAACGGCGAAGGCAACGGCCACGCCCATGTCCTTGCCGAAAATGTGGCCCATCAGACCCCGCCCCATCCCTTTGTACCGGGCAAGATCGAGTTGGCGCTCCACCGGCGGGTGGACCGGAGTTTCCTGGATTATGCCTCCTACGTCATCCGCGACCGCGCCATTCCCAATCTCGCCGACGGGCTCAAACCGGTTCAGCGGCGCATCCTTTGGGCGATGCACGAATCCGACGATGGCCGGTTCACGAAGGTCGCCAATGTCATCGGAGACACGACCAAGTACCATCCGCACGGGGACGCCTCGATTGGCGATGCGCTGGTGGTGCTGGCCAATAAGCGTTACCTCATCGAGCGGCAGGGCAACTATGGCAATATCTACACCGGCGACCCGCCTGCCGCCCCGCGCTATATCGAATGCCGGCTCAGCGAGCTGGCCCGGGCCGAAATCTTCAATGACGAATTGACGGAGTTTGTCCCCAGCTATGACGGGCGCAAACAGGAGCCTGTTGCCCTGCCCAGCAAGCTGCCCCTGCTCCTGATGCTGGGCACCGAGGGCATTGCCGTGGGCATGTCTTCCCGGATTCTGCCTCACAATTTCCCCGAACTGCTCCAGGCCCAGATCGCCATCCTCAAGAATCAGCCCTTCAAATGCTTGCCCGATTTCCAGACCGGCGGCTTGATGGACGCCCGGGAGTATCGCGATGGAGCGGGCCAGGTTAAGGTGCGCGCCCGAATCCGCGTAAAGGACGAAACTACCGTTGTCATCAAGGAGTTGCCTCCCACCGCCACGACCGAGTCGCTTACCGCCTCCATCGAGAACGCCTCGCGCAAGGGCAAGATCAAGGTCAAGAGCATCAACGATTATACTTCCGAAGAAGTCGAGATCGAGGTCAAGGCCCCCTCCGGCGTCAGCGCCGAGCAATTGGTCGATGCCCTCTATGCCTTCACGGATTGCGAGGTGACAATCTCCAGCCGCATTGTCCTCATCAGAAACAATCGTCCGGTGGAGATGACCGTCTCGGAGGTCCTGCGCGAGAACACCGCCCAGCTTGTGGACTTGATCAAGCGCGAGCTCCAGCTCAAAGAAGCCAAGCTTCAGGCCGAACTGCATTTCCGCACGCTGGAACGGATCTTCATCGAGGAACGCATTTACAAGCGGATCGAGCAATGCAAGACCAGCGAGGCGGTCACTAACGCCATTGTGGAAGGGTTCAAGCCATTCCGCGACCAGCTTCTCAATGAACTCGCCGAGCCCGACATTGAGCGCCTCCTCCAGGTGCGCATCCGGCGCATCTCTCTCTTTGACATCGCCCGGCACCGGGAGGAAATGAAGAAGCTCACCGCCGAGTTGGGCGAGACGCGCAAGAACCTCAAGGGCCTGACCAAGCACGTCATCGGACGTCTCCAAGCCCTCCTGGAAAAATACGGGCCGGAATATCCCCGGCTGACCAAGTCCAGCCGCTATGACGAAGTCGATGCCCGCGAGGTGGCGTTCAAGGCCTTCAAAGTGGCTTATGACCGCGAGTCGGGTTACGTCGGATACAAGGTATCGGGGGATGAGTTTCACCTCGACTGCACCAAGTTCGACAAGCTCCTGCTCCTGTTTCGCGACGGCCATTACCAGGTGGTCGAGTTGCCGGAAAAGCAGTTCGTGGGGCCTGATGTCGTGTATTGTGGTTTGCCGGAGCGCGACCGCGTTTTCACCTTGGCCTATTCCACCCGAGATGCGACCTTCCTCAAGCGATTCACCTTCGGCGGGACCATCATGAATAAGATGTATCATTGCATCCCGCCCAAATCGAAGATCCTGTTCTTCGAGCCGGATACGCCCGCCGAGATCTTCATCCGCTACAAACCCGCGCCCTACCAGCGCATCAACCAACAGACGTGCAGCCCGGCTGAGATCGAGGTCAAGGGGCCCAAGACACGCGGGCGCCAGATCTCCATCAAAGACGTCGCCGCCATCAACAGCAAACCGCCCCGAGGCTGGGACCCCGAAGCGGCCACAACCAAGTTGCAGTTTGTGTGACGCCGCGGTCGGTGTGGCTTGATTACTTGCCCCGATGCCCCGCCTCCGCTATCTTCCCAACGTCTTATGGGCTTGCCTCAAACAGTGCGCCAGTTGAGTGAAGCGGAGTATCTCGATATCGAGCGTGCCGCGGACTTCAAGAGCGAATTCCTCGATGGCGAGATGTTCGCCATGGCGGGCGGAACCGCTCGGCACAGCCTGATTGGGACCAATTGCGCTCGCGAATTTGGCAACCGGCTCAAGGGCGGGCGCTGTGTCGCTTATAATGCCGACTTGCGGATTAAGATCGCCGCCACCGGCCTCCTCACCTATCCCGATCTGTCCGTCATCTGTGGTCCGCCCCAATTCGTTCCCGAAACGGACGACACCGTGCTCAATCCGACCGTCCTGGTCGAAGTCCTCTCGGACTCAACAGAGGCTTACGATCGCGGCAAGAAGTTCGAACACTACCGCCAGATCGAAACCCTCCAGGAGTACCTCTTGGTAAGCCAAAACGAGCCGCGCATCGAACAATTCATACGCCAGCCCGGCGGGCACTGGGTGCTCAAAGAGGCCGCGGGCAGGGACTCCCACCTGGAGTTACCCTCCCTGCAAGTCACCCTCTCGATGGCCGAGGTCTTCGCTAACGTTAATTTTGGCCCGGTTCCGCTTCGCCCGGTCCCGCCGCCTCGGTGAGGCGGTACACATGCACGGCCAACGGGGTGAAGGCGTCTCGGAACGTGCCGTGATTCGCCGGTATATCGCGGTTCTCGAACAGGACTTCGGCTCGCCGCCCCGTGGCAGGTTCGAGGTCGAACCGCGCCTCGCAGGAGGTCGTCGTCGGATTCGCGGCCAGTAAGTACAGCCTGTCGCCATGCCGAAACAACCTGGCCTGGATGGGAGTGTCCGAAGGCGATACGCGCCAATGGCCCGCGAGCTGGGTGGAGAGCAAAACCGGGGACAGCGTTTTGACCTCCGCCGCGATGGACTTCATCCAGCCCCACATTTCTTTGTATTGAGGCAGGACGCGCAGGTCGTAGTAGCAGTAGTAAATTAGGCCCTTGGCGCCATGGATGAGACCGAGGTAGGTCATGCACCGCTCTTCTTCGCGGGTCGGGGCGCGGCCGGTGCGGAGTTCTTCCTTGGAAGGAATGTGGCCCCGGTTTGGATTCTTGGAATTGTATTGATACCACGCGAAGGCCTGCGGCACCAGCCACACCGGTTCGGTGCCCTGCACGGCCTTCCGAGCGGCATCGAGGTAGTCCGCCACCTGCGTAACCGGGTGCCTGGGGATAGGATACGGGTCCACGCCGAGAATATCGGTGGTCTGGGGGAAATAGCGGAACTCGGAGGAATTACAGAGGACAATGAAACAGGGGCGGCTGGGGTCGTCCTGGCGCACGGCATGGTAATAGCCTTCGAGCTGAGGGGCGAGCTTGCGGGGGAGTTCATCGTTGAGATACCACGCCAAAATGGCGGGATGGTCGCGATAGGCCTTTACGACCGAGGCGGCGATCTTCGCGTTTCCTCGGATTCCTTCCCAGCCGCTGTCTTTGAGGTAGGTCGCCGTGGGATAAACGTCGTTCATACAGTAAATGAGCTTGAGGCCCGAGGCCTGCATGGTGTCCAGGAAGCGCCGCATGCGCTCCTTGGGGACGCGGTCCGTGCCATAGGCCAGCAGGCAGTTGAAAGGGCTGTCGGCGATTTCCGCCAGTTGGGACTCGTTTACGGCCCCATACCAGCCAAGCGGGAAGAAGGGCTTGCCATCCACAATCAGGCGGTTGTCGGCATCCACAAAGCTCCTCAGGGATCCAGCCTCCTCCTGCGTCAACAGGCGCAAGTGCCACGTCCGCGCCGCCCATTGGCGCGAGCCGGAACATAGACTGGCCTTCAACAACAGATCGCCCGCCGCCAAACCCGCCGCTGGGACAGAGAGTTGATCGATCTCCGACTGGAGCCGCTGCGCCACCCGATTGGTGAGGCCGCCCCCGCTCAACTCCAGCCGCAGTTCCAAGCCTGCGGCGTGGGACTGCAGCTCCTCCGCGGCGAGCGTCACCCGCACCTCGGCGCTCCGGTGTCCAGGGAAGAGCCAGCCCCGGTAATTGGGATACTCAAGTTGAAATCGGGTCGCGGCCGGGCCTGGCTGCGGTTTAGCAGCCTGATTCAACGGAGCGCCGCTTGCCCCTGTCGGAAGGGCTGCGGCCAGCACCACGAGACAGAACACGGCGGACCAAGGGCGCAAACGTCGAAAGGCGTGATTCATGGAAGAGAGTTTAACTCTGAGCCGAGGGTCGAGGCAAATCGTTTCCCGGCGCGTCCTTGTCCGATCATAAACGCTGCGTACCAGCGCGCTCACGCTGGTGTCTTGTTTGGCGGCTTGAACGCGTGCGGCCCGGTACACCTCGTCTTCAATACTCACCGTTATATTCTTCACAGTTTCACAGCAACCGTGCAACCGTGATATGTCAACGCCTGCGCCGTCTCCAGGCGAGGATTCCTGCGCGTCAACCAGTGCCAGGCCCCTGCCCCCAATTCGCGCAAACCGGAGCATAGACGGGGGGCGAATCAGGGAGAGGCTGGACGGCGAAAGAATCGTGGTAAAAGAAAGTCTTTCTTTCTTTACATCTTTCTGCTTCCATCTCCTTGCCCGACCCGAAGGAATTTATGAAGAGAACCGCAACCCTGTTCTGGTCCGCCGCTATTTTGACCGCCACTCCAATCGCCCTGGCTCGGGCGAACAACCCCAACGTGGGCGGTGTGCCGCCGCCCTTGAAGTTGGAGAAGGTGTTGCAGGCGCCAGGTGATGTCCAAGTCAACTGGCAGGCGCTTAAGGGCAAGGTGGTCGTGCTGGAGTTCTGGGCCACCTGGTGCGGGCCGTGCGTGGCGGCCATCCCGCATCTCAACGAGCTGGCCGATCATGTCCGGGGCAAACCGGTCCAGTTCATCGCCATTACGGACGAAGGCGAGCCAGTCGTCCGCCGGTTTCTGAAGCGGCGACCCATTCATGCCTGGGTGGGGCTGGATACCGACAAAGCCGCGTTCAAGGCTTATGGCATCCACGCCATCCCGCACACGGTCGTGGTGAATGAACAAGGAAAGATTGCGGCCATCACCTATCCCACCGTGCTGACGGAGAAGCATCTCGACGAGGTGCTGGCCGGCAGGAAACTGGCGCTTCCGGAGCCGGAGCCATCTGAACAAGAGGCGCTTCGACCGGGCGAACTGCCTGGGGCCGCGTCGGCGTCGGCAAACAAGCCCCTCTTCCGGATTCTGGTCAGACCGAGCCAAGGCCAATACGGACGCTCCGCATCAGGCGAGGGCGGCATCTCGATCCTGGGTTCGGAAGTGCTCGGCGCCATCGCGTCGAGCTACGGGGTCACCTCGGCCAGGATCATCACCAACTGCACCCTGCCAGAGGGACGATTTGATTTCGTCATCAAAACGCGCGGCAAGAAGGATGAGGCCGCCCAGACTTGGCTACGGCGGGCCATTGAAGCCACTTTTGGGCTGAGCCTTACCCGCCAACCTAGAATGATGGAGGTCTATCTCCTCAGGGCCGTCCATCCCAATACGGAGAATCTCACCCCGACCGCTTCGACAGGAGGCTCCAGTTGCGATTGGGGGCGGGGAGGCGTTCAGATGGTGAATGGAACTTTGGGGTCGCTGGCGACCGCGTTGGAAGGTCTTCTTGACAGGCCGGTCCTGGACACAACCCACCTGACGAACCATTACGACTTCGGCTTGAAATGGAATGTCGAGGAAGGAGGACACCCGCGTCCGGAGATCGTCATGGAGGCCCTACGCCAGCAGCTTGGCTTGGAACTTGTGCCGGCGAAACGCTCCATTGAGGTGATCGTCGTGAACAGCGCTGGAAACGGAGGCAAGGCACTCGCCACGCCGGGCCGCACCCGTACACATCAGCTTGAGGCGAGGTGACCGGAGGACGTGCTGGCGAGAGCGGATGCCTGCCAGCACGGTTAGATTTGTGAGAATGCCTTTGCATTCCCATTGTAAGTAGCTGGTATTCAAGATAGTACAAGGCAAATCTTGCCTGGTTGCTATCGCCACTCGAAAACCCGAAGGGCATTACGTCTAACGCCCATTCGGGGTTCCGGGATTGCAGTAGAGCCGGTTGGCAGTCGGGATTGTCGCCTCGCGCTTCCAGGCATCGTAGCGGATGAACTCCACGCTGCCGCTGAAGTTGAGCACGATGCCGCCGCTCTTGCCGTGGCGCCGGCCCAGGCCCCCGTCAACGGAAGGGTCCGGGTAGCTCGAACCGTCGTTATAGACCCCGGCCCCAAACTGGCTGGTCGTGTCATCGGGTTCCCACATCATGAAAGCGTCCTGGCGAAACTGGCCTTGCTTGAAGGTCTTGGGGGCGATGTCGCCATAGCCGCAGATGGCCCCGTTTTCGACGTAAGTGGAGAGCTTGTTGGCGCGCTGCCTGAACAAGACCGTGTTGGTCCGGTCGAGCGGACAGCGATAGACAGCGGGGTTCCGCAAATAAGGCCACAACTGGCCGCCCTGATAGGCCAGGGCGGGGTGCGCGAAGATGGCGGGCGAGAAGAGGTTTGGCGGGGCGCCGTTGCTAGGGCAATAGAGCCAGCCTGGCAAGGGACGCCCTCCGGCAGCCGTCCAAGGCGGGTTCCAGTTCGGGTAAGGCATCTCATCCTGGTTGTCGCTCACATACATTTGCGTGGCCAGGCCGATTTGCCTGTTATTATTGACACACTGGGTGCGCTGGGCCTTTTCCTTGGCGGAGGCCAGGGCTGGCAGGAGCATGGCGGCCAAAATCGCAATGATGGCAATGACCACCAGCAATTCAATGAGCGTGAATGCCCGGCGGCCACGCCCCATGCGCGCAGCCGCCGGAACCCTCCACGGCGCTGGGTTGAAGCCTCGCTTCATCCCGCGGCCTACTGCCGCACGCGGAAGTACATCGCCGTGCCGGAGACGGTCGTTCGATAATACGGCGCGGCGGCGCCTTGGACCGGCGTAAACGGCCCGTTAAGGCTTGAGGATTGCAGCAACGTGCCCGCCTGCCAGGCGAGATCGATGTTGTCGCCGACGTGATAGATGGAGAGGGCGACTGGACCAACGACGTTGAAGCTCTGATGCCGCTCACCGGCGGCGTAAATGCTGGCGGCCTCGTAAGCGGTGAGTGGACGCTCCCAGATGCCGACGTCATCGAGCGTGTAGGCCCCATCTACGGCATAGACGCCTGTGGGGTCCTGGCCTAGAGTGATTGTCTGGGCTGTGTCCAACGAACCCAGTCCGGCAATGGACCATGTCCCCGCGAGACGGCCATCCACGTATGCCAGAGCGGTTTGGCTATCGCGGTCAACCACACCGAGGACGTGATGCCAATTGCCATCATCGGTCGTAGGGCTGTTGGCGACGGGATCGGCGACGTAAGCGCCGTTGCTGACCAGAGACACTTCAATCTTGCCTCCGTCATCGGTAAAGACCCAGCCGAGTTGGTATGTCGAATTCACGGCGTTGGCGATCATCGGCAAGTCGTTGGGCAGACCGGTGTACTTGACCCAGAAGCCGACCGAGAAACTGTTGGTTTCAGAGAAGCTCAGGCTTGGCGAAGGATAGACAATGGCGGAATTGTAGATGCCGCTGGCCTGCTGGGTATTGACGTAGAGGGCGTTGGTGCCGATCTGGCCGGGAACAAACGAAGGCGAGCCGTCGGCGTAGGCGTCGTTGCCCTGCCCGGAAGAGTCGGCCAGGGAATCGCCCTCGAAATTCAGGTGCAACACCAAGCCGTTGGTGACATTGGCGAAGCTGGGCGGGGGCAGGACGGCGAGCGTCGCCGCGGCGGTGTTGGTAAATCCCGCCGCGTTGGTGGCCCATAATACATAGCTGCCGTTATCGGTGAAATACACGTTGGTCAGCGATAAAGTTGCGCTCGTTGCCCCCGGAATGCTCACGCCGTCTTTCTCCCACTGGTAGCTGATCGGCACACTGCCTACGATGGTGGCGGACAGCGAGGGAGTGGTGCCTGCCACAACGGTCTGGCTGGATGGCTCGATCCTTACCTGCGGCGGGGTCGTTGTGCCATACGCGGCCACGCTGTAGTGAGTGAGGATCTCGTCGGACGTGAGCGCGCGGTCATAGACGGCCGCTTCCTCAATCGAGCCATTGACGGGTTCAATGGCCGCACCCTCGGGACTGCGGCCGATGGCAAAAGGAGCGGGGAGCGGCGGCAACGGAGCCAAGGGCGGCCCGGTAAAGGCGATTGAGCCGACCGAGACGCCGTTGAGATAGAAGTAGAACGTGCCGGCGTTGGCGACGCCGACCAAATAGTACCAAGTGTTGGTCTGTAATGGCGCCGGCAAGGTCAGGTTGAAGTCTTGCACGCCGAATGTCGTGAAGCGCAGGCCGTTGGCGGTGTTGGCGCCAAAACCGATCCCCTGGAAGCCCGCGCCGGGATAGGAAAAGACGCGTTGGACGCCCGTGATGTCATTCCACTTCACCCAGGCCTCGAGCGTGAAGGAGGGCGTGGCGCCGATGAACGGGAAGACGGACCCGTCGGGAATGCTCGCCGAGCCGGGTCCATTGGGATTGGCCGGGTCGAACCCGACCGCCGTGTTGGCGCCAATGCCGGCGTAGCCTGGAACGCCTAAGGTGACATTGGTGTAAACCGCGTCGTGGCCGCCCATGTAGTCATAAGCCGTCGTGCCACTGGTTTCTCCCATCTGCCAGTAGGCCGCGGGCCCGGAGGCCACGACAGCCGCTTCATAGGAACCGGCCGCCGGCGTGCGCAGCGTCAAATCGGCTCCGGAGCTTACGGCGCCGCCGGCAGAATTGGTTACCGCAACGCTGTAAGTGGCAACATCGCCCGGGCCCGCATTGGTGATGGTCAGCGTTTGGCTGGTTGCGCCGGTAATATTAGCGCCGCCCTTCTCCCACTGATAGCTGATAGGCGCGGTGCCCGCAGCGGTCACAGTGAAGAGAGCCGTCCCGCCGGGATACACCTGGCGCGCTATCGGCTGTTGTGCGATGCTGGCCGGTATCGTCGGCTGGATGGCTACGTTGAGCACAGCGCTGGTCACCGTGCCGTGCGCATTGGCAACCACAACATCGTAATTGCCGCTGTCAGCGCTGGTGGCTGCCGCCACGGTATAGGTGGCGTTGGTGCCTACAACCGTCCCATCCTTGCGCCATTGGTAAGTGAGAGGACCCGCGCCATAGACATCGATATTCAGGGAGAAGGGCAGAGTCGCGTAGAGAGTGCCGGCGGGGGAAGCGATCGGGACGTTGTTGACGAAATCGGGAGGATTCTGGTCGCCAATAGCTGTCAGATAGAGCGTCTTGACCTGCCCTTGCAGCAGGGCCCGGTTGAAGGTGGCCACTTCGTCAACACTTCCCGCCAGCAAATCACCGGTCTGGCTGGCGAGGCTCGTCATGGGGAGCGTGATGGTGTTCGAGATGGAATCGGCATACTCGCCATTGGCATAGAGCGTTACCGCATCGCCAGTACAAACAAATGCCAGGTGAGTCCACGTCCCGGTCGGCGCCGAGTAGTTGAAGGTATAATCGGCAACGCCGTAGGCCGTAAAACCTGCCTCGCGAGTGTTTTGCCACTGTTCGAGTTTGATCCCGCCACTTGGACTGTACATGAGCACGGCCGAGCCTCCCGGTGCGTCCTGGCGGTTAACCCAGCAAGTCATGGTCCAGGGCACGGGGATATTCGTGGAACCGATGGCCATAGCCTCGCCATTGCCATCGAAGGCCACACCCGGATTGCTCGAGCCGAACCCCGGAAAGCTCGGCGCAACGAGGTCCGTGTCGGTGGGTTTCAGGCCATTCTGGTACGTGCCGTTGGCTGCGGCACCCAGCGTGCCGAGGTTCGCTGCCGGCGGATTGGAGGAGGTGTCATCCAGGCGCAGGTAAAGCGCCGGATGCAACGCCAGCACTTGCGCGGCGTAGGCGCTGCCATTGGTCGTGCCGGTCGCATAGTTGGCCGCCACCTCGTCGGGTGTCAGCACGCTCGGATAGACGGCTACTTCATCAACGTCCCCGTTGAACCAATAATTGCCCGTGCCTTCAGTGGCGCCTGAGCCGATGCGCAATGGCCGCGGCGAACCGACAGTGCCCACAGGGGCAACGACCGAATTGGTCCGCTGCATGATCAGAGCGCCATTGATGTAGAAGGACATCGTCTGGCTGTTCGCGTCGTAGGTCCCGACCAGGTGCGTCCAGACGTTAGTGACCACCGCCCCGTTCGTCGCCGAGGTGGTGATCGCATTCCAACTCGAGCCGTTTCCAGTCCAGAACTCCCAGGTGTTGCCGGCGCCGGCATAGATGATGTATCCGGCAGTAACCCCGTTGGCGCTTTCCCGCGATGTCACCGGCGATCGGTAATTTCCTGCCCCGCCTTCCACCTTGGCCCAGCATTCCACACTGAAGCTCGCCGGGTTCAAAGCGGCATCGAACGGGACGTCTATCTTGGAGTTGCTCCCGTTAAATCTGGCCGCCGTATTGGTGCTCCCCACCAGCGCGCCCGGCTGACCTTGCATGAAGGCAGGGTCGCTGTACCTCCCGTTGTCAATGGCGCCGGTGGTTCCCTGGTTAGTCGCGGTGTAGGAAAAAGTTCCTGTATCATCGAAGCGCCAATAGGTGAGGGGCTTTAGGGCCAGCACCTCGGCTGGGTAGTCGGCACGAGCCGCCATGCCAGCGCCCCATATTGCGGTGGCCACCAGCGCGCTCCGCACCAATGTGGATGAGTAAAGAGGTTTCATAGTATCCGAGTTGGTCGTTGTTTTGAGTTCAATTGCCGGCCATGCCGCCATGCACCTGCTTGTTCCTCCTCTCGGAGCGGCGCATGACAGCCAGGCATGGAATGACAGGCCCTGCCCAGAGGTCGGGATTTATGTGACAGTAGCGCAAGTCAGGTGAACCTGCAAGCTCAAAAACCACATATCAGAGTTCACGCGGCCTGATCTGCGCTCCGGTCGAGCTCAATTCAGCCCCTCCAGGAAAATCCCACATCGTCCCCCCCGAAACCGTGAGTTGCACCCTTGTCCAAGGCAAAGCGCCATCGGATCTCCTGGATCCATCCGTGGAGATAGCCAGCCTTATCCACGCCGGTGTTGAAGAAGTCGCATCCGGCATCCACGGCACTGCCAGAGATGGCAGCCCCGTTGATCGATGGTGTCATCCGCGTGGCAACAGAGAAAGCCTCGCGCTTCGGCTAGTGGGAGGTTCGTGAATCAAACGGCTGACAGATGCTGCCTGGCGGGGCAGAGTCCCCGCCAGGCAGCTATCAAAGACCTGCCTTGGATGGCAGTCACGCGAGCCGCCCTACGGCAAGACGCGGGTACAGGCGGCATTCAACGGAATCGGCGGAAGGAGAGGCTCCGCCCCTGGGTCTGGCCGCCCGTCGTAATTGGCGTCGGCCTCTGGCCCGTAGATGAGTACCACGCCGTCAACAAGGTAAGCATCGGGGTCCGTGAACTTGATGATGCCGTCCCAAGTCCAGATCTGCTTGACGAGTGGTGGATTTCCCTGTTTGAGGCCGTAGAACACGAGAGAGCCTTTCGCCGTATCGTTGCTTACCATTTCCACCTGACCAATGCCCTCGGTGACAGTGTCCGCGCCGGACATGGCCAGTATTGCGGCAGCATGATCGCTGTAGCTGTACATGTGAACCCGAAGTGCGGCGGTTTTCCCTGCGGAATCCAGCGGCACCTGGAAACCACTCCAGTACATGTCGCCGCTGTCAGCAGGGCTGCCAATAAAGCTGCCCCCCAGCCGGTAGTGAACGGGCCCCAGCGCAGCGACGGACAGCCCGGCAGCCGCCAAAACCCCCGCCAGCATACCCCAACGTGTTACCCTGCCTTTCAGCAGGCCAGTCATGATTGCTTTCATTTTTGTCCCTTTCTGTAGACGTTTGAATCTTTCTGTTGATGTTCCTGCAGCCATCCGTGCGTCAGGCTGCAGTCATTAGGGATCTACAACAAATCCCGGCAAACGTTATGCGGCTAATAGAGTAAGGAGGTTTATCCTAACGAAGTGGTTCGAATCTCGCTTCACAGTGTCAGGACACTAAGGACCCAGTGAAATCGGCGAGACTTTGCTAACGGGTGACCTTTGGTCACGGTTTGGGATGCGCCAACAGCCAGTCGATAACCCGCGACGAGTACTCCGCCGAGGGCGACGGAATATGGCCGCCACCGATGATGCTCCAGAGCTCGACGGCGCCGCCTGGGGGACAACTGGTGTAGCGCGTCACGACCGTGTCAAGCCCCGACACCTTGAGGTCGAGATCCATCGTCGGCACTGGGTCGGTAACTGGATTTCGCGCGCCGTTGTACCCAGCCCAGATCTCTACGTTGCGCATCGCACCTGGGAACGGGGGCATGTTCGCCGGCATCGGGTAGGGCAACAAGGGACTCAACGTACCTCCGAGGTAGGAGAACTCTTCCTCGGCGGTGCCGTGGAGGTGGAGAATATTCACGGGTTCAGAGGGGCGACAATGGCCGGGATCAAGGAAGGTGGTGCCCGAGACGGCCGCAATCCCCGCGATGAGATCCGCGGATTGGCAAGCCATCCGATAAGCCATAAACCCCCCGGTGAAAGGGCCAAACAGGTACACCCGCTTGCGGTCCACCGCAAACTGCCGCTCGATCTCTTCAATCAGCCCTCGCAGATACCCGGCATCGTCCACACCGCTGTTATAGAAGTCGGCTCCGGCGTCGGTGCCGTTCCAGGTTCCGTAGCCGAAATGGTCCCTAATGCCCTCCGGGTGGCAATAGAGGAAACCCCTTGCTTCCGCCAGAGGCTCGAATCGAAAGAAATTCTCCCAAGAGGCACTGTCGAAGTAATATGCATGCAGCATGATTACGAGAGGCAGGTTGGTCTGGCCCGTGTAGCTGGAAGGGACGTAGAGGCTAACCGGCCGGGGGTGCGTGACCCGGTAGAACGCCGTCGGAATCGGAGACCCAACCGAGTAGGGACTAGTGGCATTTGCCAGCGTCTGCCAGGGTCCGCTCGGTTTGTCCGCCCTTTGTAAAGCGCCACTCCCACTCCAAGTGAGGACGTTGACCCCGTATTGGCGCCGGATGGTCAGGCCGGAATCAAAGGGAGGCGCCACCGTCGCATAATGCCCTCCAAGGCTTACAATCGCGTTGGAGATTCCCAGCGTGGCGCCACCCGTCGGCTGGCTCAACCGCACATAGAAGGTCTTGGGCGAATTGGCTTGGAGAATAGGAATTGAGAGGCTCTTGATCGTCTCATTCTCTTGGAACGCCAGTTGCCCGGTGACCGCCTGGTAATCCTCGCCGGCCTTGGCGCTTCCATCGCTGGTGGAGTAGTCCACCGCCATTGGCCCCAGGTCGCCATCGTTGCCGCGCAGTACCGTCAGGGCAAATTCGTGCGCCGGCCCCCTCGGGACACTATAAGCGTTGCGCTCGAAGCCGAGGCCGGGATCGTTGTCCTGAATCGTGACGGTCGCCGTTGTCGGTGTGGAGAGCACTGCACCG
>JBJKSV010000726.1:0-2527 GCA_046703605.1 Limisphaerales bacterium | reverse complement strand
CGCATGATCACCGTTTGCTTCAGGGTTTCCTCGTTTTCGGGTTTTGAATGCTTCATGCGCTCCAGTGTGATCAGGCCGATAGACGGAGAAGATAACGATGCGGAATCCCGCAGGCCGGGATCAATGGGGGATCTGACGAGTAGTCAACCATTCCAATCGTGGCACTCGACATAGCTTGCGCTTTCTCTCCGCGAACCGGTCTCCACGCGCCGAATCCTACGCGCCAAACCCCGGAGCCGGGCGGCGGGTCAAGGTGGAGATACCAGGGCAAGCGGGGGAATTCGACCTTGAGGCGCCGCCCGGCGACCCACAATGGAAACAGGATTCGCGCGCGTGTGTCAGCGCGACTGCGCTTTGGGTCTCAGCGTAGCCAGGCGTAATGGCCGGCCAAGATGCCGATGCCCAGAACCAGCAGGAACCACATTGCCTTCTCCAAGACCCCCTGCCAGGCGAAGCGATGTTGCAGGTCGTCGCAAACCTGCCTCAACTCTTCGCACTGGGCAGCGGTGCTCGCTTTGATTCTTTCCCACTCGGAGACGCCCTTCTCGATGGAGGCTTTGACCTGCCCGGCAACTCGGTCCGCCTCCGCAAGCTTGAACTTAATGTGCGAGAGCGCCGCTTGCAGGTTCTCGGCGTGCTCGTCGGGAATGGTCTTCAATTCCTCGACTTGGCCTCTCATGTCGTTGGAAAAGCTATCGACCAGCAGCTTGGCCTGCCGTCGGTATTCGGCCAGATGTTGGTCCAGCCATTGCCGGCCCTGGGCGATGGAACGTGGCACACTGGCCGCCGCTCGCAACTGCGCGGCTGTCAGCAACGCCAGTTGCACCGGAAAACTGCTGTCCGGACCCGCATCCCAATCACGCAACAGGCGATGAACTCGATCCACCTCGTCCCTGCTCATCCCCTGGCAAAGTACTGCCAGATCGTCCCTATCCAAGTCCATAGGCTTATTCACCGAGGTT
This sequence comes from Limisphaerales bacterium, assembly GCA_046703605.1. Taxonomy (GTDB): domain Bacteria; phylum Verrucomicrobiota; class Verrucomicrobiia; order Limisphaerales; family UBA8199; genus JAJYHY01. The sequence goes on along the minus strand of JBJKSV010000726.1, from coordinate 1,565 downwards.
GAGCATCGGCTGTTTGGAACGTGCCGGTTTCGCCTCCGGTTCGGACGGCGGTTCAATCTCCGGCATCTGCGCTGGCGGCAGCAGCAAACCCGCAACGGCGTCATATTGCCGGAACATCTGCTGCATCGCCCACTGCATCTCGCCGGCCAGCAGCCGTTCCAGATAGGGGGCACCGGGCATGGCCACCTGCGCAAAGCTCAATTTGCGCCCGGCCGTGGCCTCGGCCCGTTTGAGGGCCAGCAAGGTGATGGAGGTCACGACCGGCAGAGTGATTTCCTTGGCCCCAAACTTCTTCAACTCCGCCTCAATATTGGAGCTTCGGAACAGGTTGGTGCGCACCTTGGCCGGGTTGTGGACGATGAGTGGTGGTAATCGAGCCGGGCGGTGCGGAACTCGGCCTCGAAGCTCTTGCCCAGGCTGCCTTTGGATTGGGGATTGATGTGGATGCGTTTGGTGACGTTGGTGTTCATGTGAACTGGTCTTGGTTAATGGTCGAGAGGTTGGGGCGTTTGAAATTGGCCGGCGGGGGCAAGGGGGCCGGACGCGACGGTGCGCGGCTAGCGGAAGGGCTTGGAGCAGGAGGTTGTAACTCAGCAGGACCGGCTCGGTCCTCCCAATGGCCTTTGGCGCGGCGCCGCAGATAACGGCGATAGAATTGATGAACCCCCTGCGCGGTAATAAGGCAGGCGTGCTCAGCGGATAGCGCGGCGGCGATTTCCTTCCAGGTTTTGCGCCGCTGGCGCTCTTGGCGGATGAACTCGACGAAAGGTTCCAGGCGGCTGTGAAAGGCCCGGCCGCCGCCCGCCCGCTTTCGTTTCATCGGCCCAGTCTCGCTGAGAATTTTGCCATTCATCGAAGGAGAGTTTAGGAGGCCTGGAGCCGAAGCGGTTAGCGGATAGTCAGCGGATTGGCCGCCAAAGGCGGGCGATTTGGCGGGATAGCGTTTTGGAGACTGGATCTTGCCCCTGTTGAATGTGGTTGAAACCCGCTGGGGCGGGGGCGTTGAAGGGTGTTGAGGAGCGTTGACGAGGAATGCTGGAATGCGTTAAAGGGCGTTGAAGGGATGAACGCCATTTAACGGATTTCAACGCCCGGTCTCTCTGCCGCTGATTTCCGAAGCGACTGCTTCGGGGATGGTGTCTAACAACAATGAACGGCGTTCAGGTTTCTGAAAGCCGCCAAGGATGCCGTTCGGCTGAACGTAGGAATTGGGATGCTGCGGGGCGCACTGAGCGGGCGTTTTGAAATCGGCAAGCCGAACGGAGCCGGTCGGGAGTGAGATAAACGAACGTCCGCGCAGTGAAGCGGGATTTCAAAATGCCCGTTGAGTGCGCGGGTGCATAGGTTCCCGTTAGAGAGGCGATTCGTCTGGCCGGTTGTCGAGGCGCGCAGACAAGCCGGCCAGTCAAATCGCCGGCCTGGCATCAGATGCAGATGCCCTTCGATTCTCTGTAACCCTGTTCCAGTTGCTGTTCCCGGAACCGCTTGAGTTTCTGGCTCTGGCTCTTCGCGAATTGCATCCAACGGCAGGATGTCCAGCCAGTGGATGTTGTGTGCCTTTTCGA
>JBJKSV010000725.1:0-9792 GCA_046703605.1 Limisphaerales bacterium | reverse complement strand
GTCGAGGAATGGATGTAGAGCTTGGCAATCGCCGCGGGGTCCGCCTGGTCCTTGGGGTCCAACTCGATGAGGACCTTGTACTCATCATTGGGCGCATAGATAGTTGAGATCCACCTGGGACCAAAGGCGTCGGCCAGCGCGCTCTCAATCTGCTCAGGGGTGACGCCGACAACAGCGGCTTTGTCACGGTTAATGACGTAGTTGACCTGGGGTGTGCGAATTTGCAGGTCGCTGGTTACGTCCTGCAGTTCGGGCAAGGCCCGCAGTTTCGCCTCCAGCTTTGGTGTCGCCGCATAGAGGCCCTCCAAATCCGGGCTCTGCAGCGCCATCTGGTAGAGGCTCTTGGTCAAATGCCCCCCGATGCGAATGGCCGGGGGATTCTGCATGAAAACCGAGATGCCCGGGATAGCGGCAAACTTGCGCCGCAATTCCTGAATGACGCCATACACATCCAGTTTGCGTTCGCTGGGCGGCTTCAGATGAAAGAACATGTGTCCGCTGTTCGCTCCCCCCAGGCTCGAGGAACCGCCCGCCGCGGAGAAGAAGGCCTCGATATTCGGGTCCTGGCGGGCAATGTTAATCACGCGATCCTGGAGCTTCGACATTTCAGGGAACGACGTCCCCTGGGGCGTCTCGGTAATGGTGAAAATCTGGCTGTTGTCTTCATCGGGAAGGAACCCCTTGGGAATCACAAAAGCCAGCCAGCCGGTGAGCAAGAGGATGAACAGATTAAACACCATGATGGCGAACCGGTGCCGCAAGACCCAACGCAGGCTCGAGTCATAAGTGTTGCGCATCCAGTCAAACACCCGCTCGGAGGCCAGATAGACACGCCCATGATGCGTCAACTCGGGCGGCCGCAGGAACCGGCTGCAGAGCATCGGGGTCAAGGTCAGCGAAACGACGCCCGAAATGAGAATCGCGCAGACGATTGTGACCGAAAACTCGCGGAAAAGCCGGCCCACGATGCCTCCCATGAACAGCAGCGGGATGAACACCGCCGCCAGCGAAATCGTCATCGACAGAATGGTAAACCCAATCTGCTTGGCGCCGTGCAGCGCGGCGGTCAGAGGCGGTTCGCCCATCTCCATGTAGCGGACGATGTTTTCGAGCATGACAATGGCGTCATCGACCACGAAGCCGATAGCCAGCGTCAAGGCCAGCAGCGACAGGTTGTCCACCGAAAAGCCGAGCAAATACATGGCCCCGAAAGTGCCCACCACGCTCAGCGGGAGGGCCAAACTGGGGATAACCGTCGCTGAGACATTCCGTAGAAAGAGGAAGATGACCATCACGACCAACGCCAGGCTGAGCATCAAGGTGAATTGCACCTCGTGAACAGACTCCCGGATCGTCACCGAGCGGTCATAGAGAATGTGCATTTGGGCCGAGGGAGGCAGATACAATTGGAAGGTGGGCAAAAGGCTGCGAATGGCATCGCAAACCTGGATGGTGTTGGCGCCGGGCTGGCGCTGGATGGCGAGAATAATCGAATGCTCATGATGTTTGGCATCGTTGTAATACGCCCCCTGTTTGTCGTCTTCCACACTGTCAATGGCGCGGCCCACGTCACCCAGCCGCACCGGGGCGCCGTTTTTATAAGCCACGATGACCTTGTTGTAGGGAGCGGCGTCCAGGAGTTGGCCGCTGGCGAGAATGGTGAAGTCGCGTTTGCGCCCGCTGATGGTGCCGACGGGCATGTTGACGTTGGCGCCCGTAATCGCGTTTTCCACGTCATCGATGCCGATGCCCCGGCTGGCCATCAGATCCGGATTGACCTGCACCCGGACCGCGTACTTCTTGCTCCCATACACCGAAACCTGGGCCACGCCGCTGACCATCGAGATGCGCTGGGCCATGAGCGTCTCCCCATATTCGTCCAGCTTCCAGAGCGGCAGAGTGGCCGAGGTGAGGGCAATATACAGTACCGGGGCGTCCGCCGGATTGACCTTTCGATAGGTCGGCGGCGACGGCATGCCGGGCGGCAGCAAGTGGGCCGCCTGCGTAATGGCCGCCTCGATATCCGGGGGCACATCATTGATCTTGCGGCGGAGATTGAATTGAAGCGTGATCTGGCAGGCGCCCAGCGAACTGACCGAGGTCATCGAATCCAGCCCATCAATCGTTGAGAACTGCCGCTCCAGTGGTGTCGCCACCGCCGAGGCCATTGTCTCTGGATTCGCCCCGGGCAGGCTGGCCGAAACCACCACGGTCGGGAAATCGACGTTGGGCAGGTCGCTCACCGGCAGGCTCCGGAAGGACATGAACCCGAACAAGAGCAATCCCAGCATGACCAGCGTGGTCGCCACTGGCCGCCGGATGAATGGTTCCGAAATACTCATATTGGGCTAGTTCGCGGCGGCCTCGGTTAGCGCGACTCCGGCGTTGGGATTCTCGCTGACGACCTTGACTTTCGAGCCGGCTACCAGCCGAAGCTGGCCGCTGGTGACAATCCGCTCGCCAGCCTGGAGTCCCTTCTTGATGACCGACAGTTCCTGGTGCGTCGTGCCGACCTCCACCGGGCGGAAAGCCACCGTGTCGTCCGGCTGAACCACGCACACAAAACGCCCGCCTTCCTGGTTGAGTTGAATCGCAGTGGAAGGCACCACCACCGCATTGTGTTCGGTGCTCAACGTCAGTCTGACGCTGACAAATTGCCCCGGCCACAGCATCTCGTCATTATTCGAGAAAACCGCCCGCAACAGCAACGTGCCCGTCGTTGTATCGACCTCGTTGTTGATGACGGCCAACTCCCCTTCCGCCCGCTGGCCGGTCGATCCTGGGATCGTCGCCTCCACCGGGAGCGACCCGGCTGCCGCGGCGGTCCGAACGGCCGGGAGCGACTGTTCAGGCACGGAAAAATCCACGTAGATCGGACGCAGTTGGTTGACCACGGCCAAAATCGTGTCGTTGTTCTTAACCATATTGCCTTCATCGACGAGCAGCATGCCAATCCGCCCGGTCACCGGTGAGGTGATGGAGCAGAACGAGAGGTTCAACCTGGCGGTCTCCACCGCCGCCTGGTCGGCCGCCACGGTGGCCTTAAGCGAAGCGACCTTGCTGCGATTGGCATCGATCTCCGAAGCGGAGACGGCCTTGGTGCTGGCCAAGGCATCGGTGCGGTGCATGTCAGCCTCGGCGTTTGTCAAGGAGGCATCATCCCGCTCCAATACCGCCTGGGTCTGGTCGAGGGCAGCCTGGAACGGACGCGGATCAATCTCAAAGATCAGCGCGCCCTTCTTGACTTCGTCGCCTTGTTTGAACGCGATGCGGGCTAGTTCGCCATCCACACGCGACTTAACCGAAACGCTGGCGAATGCGCGAACCGACCCGATCTCCGATAATTGGTCCGGCACGTCCTGCTGCCTGGCGGCAATAACCGTTACGGGCACAGGAGGCAGGCGGCTCGCAGCTTTGCCTGGCGGCGCGTCCCCGCTGTTCTTTGAACAACCTCCGAGCACTCCGGCCAAACAGGCCAGCGCGGACCATTTCAGAACCGTCTTCTTGTTAAGCATAAATTCTAGCGAGGGTGACCTCAGGCCCGCTTGCTCTCGCTCTTGCTTGGGGGCTACTGCCAGCGAGCGGGACCGCGGATCGCCCTCCCCGTCCCATCGAGCATTGAGCATTAGGCATTGGGCATTTCGCATTGCCAATGCCTAATGCGAAATGCCGTTGGGGGAGCCGGAGACCGCTTCGGCCTGGCCGCGCACGCGGCAAAAGTTGACCTGTCTGCAGCATGCTTGGAAATTCGAGGACTCCGGCGAGGGCCCTCAGGCGGCTTGACCTTGCCAGAGACAATTGTGAATGGAGAATCAAGAATTGAGAATTTTCAATCGAGTTCCGCTTCGCAGGGTCCTCGGCAGGACGGGGCCGGTTCGATGCCGTAGTCGAGGCGGATCTACCTGGGAGCAAAGTCTCCAAAATTCCTTCCGTTCTCATAATGGCTCAGGCCCTGGCATCAATTTGCGTTTTGCAATTTTTAATTCTCAATTCTCAATTAATGGCGCGACTCTTCCGGAACTTGACCTGTTAACAACATGTCTGCAGGGTCGAGAACTCCAGTCTCAATCCGGCGTTCCCTTCCACCCTCCGCCCAGGGCTTTGTAAAGCGCCACCAGGTCCACGCTCACCAGGTCCTGGCTCTGCACCAGCGCGTCCTCCGCCTGATAAAGCGACCGCTCCGCTTCCAATACGTTCAGGTATTCCCCAACGCCCTCCGTGTAGAGACGCCGCGACAAATCGAGCGCCCGGCGGCATTCGGTCACCGCTTCGTCCAGGGCGCGGTAGCGCTGCTGTTCCTGCGCGTAGGCGACTAACTGGTCCTCCACGTCCTGCAGCGCCGTCAGAACGGTCTGATTGAATTGCGCCAGGGCCTGCTGCGCCTGGGCGCTCTGCGACCGCACCTGCGCCCGAAGCCGCGGATACTCTAAGAGTCGCCACGTCACCGACGGCCCCGCCGACCAGAACTCGCTGGCTGGTGAGATCAGGCTGCCGAGCTTGAGGCTTTCATACCCGGCGCTGCCAATTAAAGAGAACTTCGGGAACAACTCCGCCTCGGCCACGCCTATTGCCGCCGTCGCCGCCGCTAACTGCCGCTCGCTGCTCCGCACGTCGGGTCGGCGCAAGAGCAACTCCGATGGAAGGCCGACCGGCACTTCGGGCGGGGTGGGAGGAATCGGGGCGGAATTGGTTAGCAGTGAGTCCAAGGCCTCCGGAGGCTGGCCGAGCAGCACGCTCAACTGGTGACTGGATTGTTTCAAGGCGGTGACGAGGGTCGGCACCTGGGCGCGCGTAGTCGCCAAGACGGTTTTGGCCTGCGACATGTCCAACTCGCTGGCCAAGCCCTGCTGAAACCGGAGTTGGGTAATGTTCACCGTTTCCTGTTCGGCGTCGATATTCTGCCGGGCGATGGCCAAGCGCTTCTGCGTTCCCCTCAACTCTACGTAACTCCGGGCCACCTCGCCCAAAAGGCTGATCAACACATCCCGGCGATCGTCCTCCATGCTTTGAAGAGTGGCGTTGGCCTCTTGCAAGGCACGCCGTTCTCCTCCAAACACGTCGATCTCCCAGGAAGCGTCAAACCCGGCCTGGTAAGTCTCCGTATCCAATGAATTCACTTTAAAGGACAAGCCGCTTGAGCTCCGGCGCGCAACCGTGTATGTGCCATTGGCGTCGAGAGTCGGCAGAAACGCCGCCAGGGCCGCCCCGCGCAATGCCCTCGCCGCCCGGACCCGCGCCTCCGCCGCCTTGAGAGTGTAATTGGATTTGACTGCCCGCGTGATCAGCGAATTCAGGACGGGGTCTTTAAAGGTCTTCCACCACTGCGCGAGGTGTGCAGCGCCGTTGGTTGTTCCTCCCGGCCCGACCTCCGCAAAGTTCGCAGGCGACGGCACGTTCGGCCGGTGATAATTCGGGCCGACACTGCAGCCGGCCAGTGCCACTGCCAAGCCGGCACACACTGCGAAGCGGATAGAAAAGCTCATCGTACGCGGTTCCTTACTCCTGTTGGGCGCCGCGCAAGAACAACTCCAGCACGAAATCCACTTGTTCAGTTAATGGCTGAACTTCCCCCTGCCGCAGCCAGTCGCGGGTGAGCTGAATCATCATTCCGGACAGGGCGACGGCAAGCTGGCGGGCATCTCCCCGACGAAGCAGATGCCGTTTCTGTCCGGCCACTATCAAGCGCGTGACCAACGCCAGATTGCTGGCGAAAGAGCGCCGCACCCCTTGCCAGCGCGCCTCGCGCCCCAAATCCGAGTCCAGCCCTTCGCGCGCATAAACCTGGAAAAAGGCGCGGTTGTGCTCGAAGTACTCCAGCCGGGCGGCAATTAAGCGCCGGAGACCGTCGAGCGGGTGCGGGGTGCCGCGAACCCGATCGTGGATGAAGGTGGACAATTCCCGCATCTTGTGTTCGAACAACTCGATGTAGAGCGACTGCTTGTCCTTAAAATAGAGATAAACCGTGCCCGTTCCGTATTCGGCCGTGTGGGCGATCTCCTCAATCGACGCGGCATGAAAACCTTTGGTGGCGAAGACGCGCTCCGCGGCCTGGAGGATGTCGGCCCGCCGCTGCAGACGCTCGCGCTGGCGTCTTTGGAGCGGTTTGACGCATTCCTCAGAAACTGAATTCCCGTTCACCGAGCGAATTGTTAACATCTGTCCCTGCCATGTCAAGCCTTGGAACCTTTGATCGTTCCGCCATTTGCTCGCGGTGCCTGGGAGCCGTTGCCTTACATCCATCAAAGTGCAACACTCGCGTCCATTGTCCGACCTGTCCAATTACCCGACACAAAGCACACCCGGCGTTGACCGGAAGCAATAATTCCCCTAGCATTGCATTTATGATGGCGACTTTGTATAGCCGAGGCCAACTGGGCAGGAACTCAAGGAGGCGTTGGCGGCCTTCTCATGAAATGCCTTTTGGATATAAACACGCCGCTGGCAGCCATCTTGGTGGCCCACTCCAAACATTCGTTTGCCGCTACGCTCGATGAGGGCATCGTTCACGAACCGATCGAATTGGTCAAATGGATCCCTCTGATTGGGTCCGGCCACGCCCCGACGACGTTCCACCATAACTACACTCGGTCATGGCACAGCGAAGATGGACCGCAACAATCCTGGTTTTAGTGCTGTCGCTGGGAGCCTGCGCCCTCTCCAGGGCGGATGCCTGGCCCTATGCGACAAAGCAATGGACGACCGATGATGGCCTTCCCGGAAATGCCGTCCTGGCGATAGCCCAGACCCGCGATGGCTATCTCTGGCTGGGGACGCTGAACGGGTTGGCGCGGTTCGACGGAGCGCATTTCACCCGATTTGATGAAGATACCACTCCTGAGTTGAGGAGCAGCCGAATCGTCAAGCTCTTTACTGACCGCCGCGATAATCTCTGGGTCGGCACAGAGCCGGGCGGCATTTATCTCGTCAGCCCGCAAGGGAAGGTCCAGAATGTCAGCCTGAAGCCCAAGCCGGAGGCGCCTACAGGCAGGTTGAGGGACATCTGCGAAGACGCCAAAGGCCGGATTTGGGTTTACACCGACAACGGCTACCTGGGGCGCTATCAGGACGGGCAGATGCGGATCATGGACAACAAGCTCCCTCCAAGCCGGTGTCGCAGTCTGGCCTCGGACGGTTCGGGCCAGATTTGGGTGGGAACAGACCAGAGCTTCCAATCGGCTTCCCGGGCAAAATCGCCTTCCCAGGCGCATGCGGCCCAGCTCGACTACCTCCTGGGAAGCAAGGAAGGCGGCTTCTGGGTCTTTGCCGATGGCTCCATTCAGAAGTGGTCCAGCAATGGCCTGGAAAAGGTTCTGGCGCCTTATCCATGGACCAATTCGGTTCAGGTGACCGCCGCTTGCGAGGACGGCGAAGGCGGGCTGGTGGTCGGCACCTATGGCGATCCAACAGGAGACGGAGTCTATTGGTTTGACAAGCGGGGCCGAGAGGCTCACTTGGACAAGTTGTCCAATCTTTCCATCCTCTGTCTGCTGGTGGATAGGGACGGCTCCCTCTGGATCGGCACCAACGGCGGCGGCCTGAACCGGGTCAAACGCCAGTGGTTCAACGTGCTCAACCGTTCCCAGGGCCCGCTGGTCGTGCAGTCCGTCTGCAACGACGGCCACGGCGGGTTATGGATCGGTTATAATCGGCAGCGCATCGACCACTGGACCACTAACGGGCTGAGGCAATTCACCGTTGCGCGGCCCAACCGCAACTTGGCGGTACAAGCAGTCTTCGTCGATGCGGCGCGCAATGTTTGGGCGGGCGCTCAGACTCGCGGGTTGCTTCCGGGAGGATTATTCAGACTGGAGGACGACCAATTCAAGCCGGTCTCGGCTTTCGAGCAGATCGCCGACGAGCAGGTTTCGGCCATCTACCAGGACAGCCAAGGCGAACTGTGGGTGGGAACCGAAGGGGGGTTGGCCTGCTGGAATGGCCGGGATTGGCGGACGTTTTTTACGCTTGACGGTTTGTCGGCCAACTCCGTCCAGGCGATCGCCCAGGGCAAGGACGGGGCTTTGTGGGTCGGGACGGCCACAGGTGGGCTGAATTGTCTGCGCGATGGGCATGTGAGTTGGTTCTTTAAGACCAATGGCTTGCCCAGCAACGACGTTTCCGCGCTCTATCTTGACGACCAGGGAGTTCTCTGGATCGGCACGGCCAGCGGCCTGGCCCAGTGGTATCAAGGCCGCCTGAAGTCTCTAGCCGGCTCCGATCCGCTGCTTCGAAATAGCATCTCCTATCTTCTTGAAGATGACCGCGGCTACTTGTGGCTGGGATCAAACGCCGGCCTGCTTCGCGCCAAGAAGCGCACGCTCAATGATTATGCAAACGGCTTGGCCGATTCTGTCCCCGTCCGCTCTTACGGCACCGCCGACGGCCTGCCCTCCTCCGAGTGCGCCCAAGGCTCCCAACCGGCCGCCTGCCGGACACCGGACGGCAGGTTGTGGTTCCCAACGATTCGCGGACTGGCGTTTTTGGATCCCGCACACCTGGGTGTGAACACCAATCCACCCCCCGTCATCATTGAGTCGGTGCTCATCGACGGCCAGCTTCAAAGCACCAACACCCTGCGCGCCCCGGCTCTGGCGGGCGTGACCGTCCCCGCCGACAAGGAGAGCCTCGAGATCCATTTTGTGAGTCTCAACCTCTCGGCCCCGGAAAAGGGCTATTTCAAGTACCGGTTGGAAGGCCATGAGACCGCCTGGACCCGCGCGGAAGGCAACCAGGCCTCGGCACATTTCAGCAAGCTGCCGATGGGTCACTACACTTTCCAGGTCCAGGCCTGCAACGAGGACGGCGTCTGGAACACCGGCGGCGCTTCTCTGGCGGTGACGGTCCTGCCCGCGTTTTGGCAAACCTGGTGGTTCCGCACCATGGCGACACTCGCCTTCCTGGGACTGCTCACCGGCCTTGTGTATTATGTGTCCACGCAGAAATTGCACCGCCAGTTGGCGGTATTGCGCCAGCAAGAAGCCCTCGAAAGAGAACGCTCGCGCATTGCCCGCGACCTCCACGACCAACTGGGCGCCAACCTGACCCAAGTGGCTCTGCTGGGCGAACTGGCCGAAGCCGACCGGCATCAGCCTGACGAGGTCGAAGCTCACGCCCGGCAGATCTCGGAAACTGCGCGCGACACCACTCATGCCTTGGACGAGATCGTCTGGACGGTCAATCCAGCCAACGACACCCTTGACGGATTGGTGAATTACATCTGCAAATACGCCCAGGAGTATCTCGAGATGGCCGGGCTGCGGTACCGGCTGGAAGTCCCTCCCCAACTTCCAGCCATTTCCATCTCACCCGAACTGCGGCACAACACCTTTCTCGCCGCCAAGGAGGCCGTGAACAATGTTGTCAAACACGCCCATGCCTCGGCCGCCTGGCTGCGCCTGCGCCTCGAACCGGACCAATTTGCGCTGGAAATAGCCGATGATGGAAAGGGCCTTTGCGAGGGCGCCGCGGAGAAAGGAAGAAACGGTTTGCGGAACATGCACAAGCGCATGGAGGATGTCGGCGGCAGCTTCTTCCTTGGGACATCTCCGGAGGGCGGCACGCTAGTCCGATTGAGCGCGCCCCTCAACGCATTTACCCATGCACGACTTGGACAGGATCATTCGGAGAGAGTTCGTCCGGATCGTTGATGGTCGCACCGGGAGGCGCTTTGACGGGGCCGAGCAACAAAGGGTCGTGCGTGGAGTGCATCCAGGCATCCAGCCGGCCTTTCATCTCCTCCAAGACCGGCCGGTGCGATGGATCGCCGGCCAGGTTGTTCCGTTCATTGGGATCGAA
>JBJKSV010000724.1:0-3167 GCA_046703605.1 Limisphaerales bacterium | reverse complement strand
CTCCCGGTTCAGTGGCGGGGTCATCGGCCAGACTCTGGCGATGGAGGGCGTTTTTGCCTTCTTTCTCGAATCGAGCTTTCTGGCCATGATGCTGGCCGGGCCGGAGCGCGTAGGCCGCAAATTGCATCTGGCGGCGACGGTCCTCGTGGTCTTTTCGTCGTGGTTGTCGGGCTATTTCATACTGGCCACCAACGCCTGGATGCAGCATCCGGTGGCTTATGTGCGAGAGGCCAACGGCCGGCTGATGGTCAACGATATTTGGGCACTCCTGGGCAATCCCTGGCTGCTCTGGCAATACCTGCACAACCAGAGCGCCGCCATGATCACCGGCTCGTTTGTCATGGCCTCGGTGGGCGCCTTTTACCTGCTTTCACGCAAACACGAGGACTACGGACGCCTCTTCCTGCGCGTCGGCATCCTCTCCGCCGCGTTCTTCTCGGCCGTTCAGATATATCCGACCGGCGACGGGGCAAGCCGCAAGGTCTTTGCTTACCAGGGAACCAAGGCCGCCGCCATGGAAGGCGCCTTCCACACGCAAAAAGGGGCCCCCATTGCCTTGATTGGCCAGCCCGACATGCAACGCCTTGAGCTGGACAACCCCATTTACATCCCCAAGGCTCTGAGCTTTCTGACCTACCACCGCTTCAGCGCCGAGGTCAAGGGCCTGACCGCCTATCCCCGCGATCAATGGCCCGACAACGTCCCGCTGGTCTATTATTCATATCATATTATGGTCGGGTTGGGGTCGCTCTTCGTCGCCATCGCGGCGCTCGCCTTGCTTTGGCTTTGGCGAGGGCGGCTTTATCGCGCTCGCTGGCTGCTCTGGACGGTGATGTTGACCGCCCCATTCCCCTATATCGCCACCAGCGCCGGCTGGGTGACAGCCGAGGTGGGCCGCCAACCCTGGCTGGTCTGGGGCTTGATGCGGACTTATGATGGCGGGTCGCCTCAGCTCAACACCGGAAACGCCATGTTCACCCTGCTCGGCTTTTTCGCCATGTGTCTGATGCTGGGGGTCATCTATTGTTTGCTCATCTTCCGCACCGTGCTCGAAGGACCGGCAATCGACAAAGGCTGAGGCATGGAAACGGTCTGGTTTTGTTTATTGGCATTTGTAGCGGCGATGTATGGCATCCTCGACGGCTACGATCTCGGAGTCGGCATCCTCCATCCGTTTGTAGGACGCACGCCCGAGGAACGTGAGACGGTCCGTCAGACGATCCTCCCGGTCTGGGACGGCAATGAAGTCTGGTTGATAGCGGGCGGCGGCATCCTGTTTTTCGCCTTTCCGGCCGCGTATGCGGCGGGTTTCGCGGGATTCTACCTGGCGTTTTTTGTCCTGCTGTGGTTGCTCATTCCCCGCGGGCTGGCGCTGGAGTTGCGAGAGGAGGTGCCGCATCCCCTGGCGCGCGGCTTTTGCGACGGGGTGTTTTTCTGGGCCAGCACGCTGCTGAGCCTGCTCTTCGGCGTGGCCCTGGGAAATGTGTTGAGGGGCGTGCCGCTCGATGCGAACGGCTATTTCTTTGTCCCGTTCTGGACAATCCTGGGCATCGGCCCCCATCCGGGCGTGTTCGACTGGTACACGGTGCTGGCGGGCTTCAGCACATTATCGATCCTCATGGTGCATGGCGGGGCCTTCCTGGCCGCGCGGAGCAGCGGGCCGGTCCGCCAGCGCGCGTTGGCCGCGGCCAAGTACGCCTCGATTCCCGCGGTGATGTTGGCCACCGCCTTTGCGGTGTTGAGTCCCGTGGCCAATCCCGTCTTGCGGCACAACTACATCCAGCATCCGTGGGCCTGGGTTATTCCCATCAGTGCCGGCGTTGCGGGCCTGTTCATGATTGTGCTGGCGTGGCGCGAGCGGGAACGAGGCGCCTTCATCGCCAGCTCTGCGGTTATCCTGCTCTCGGTCGTTTCGGCCGCCATCGCCCTCTATCCGGCACTGCTGCTCTCGACGACGAACCGCGCTCTGGACCTGACCATCTACAATTCGAGCGCCAGCCATTATGCCCTTACCGTCGGTATTGTGTGGGGCGCGGTTGGGTTGGCCCTGGCCATCGCTTATTCGGCCTTCGCTCATTATCGCTTCCGAGGGCGCGTGCCGCCGCAGTCGGAGAGCGGGGAGGCGGCAGGTGAGACGGGCTGACGTGGGCACAACCTGGGAACAAATCCGAAACCCGAAACTGGGACCACGAACGACGCAGAAGACGCGAAAAACAGAGAGAGAACCACGGAATACTCGGAAAACGCGGAAGGGGCCCGCTAAATTGGCTGCCGCTGGCGTGAACTCTGCCTGGCGTTTCACTACCCTGCTCACTTCCTATCTTTCCGTGTATTCCGTGTATTCCGTGGTTTGTCTCTGCTGGGTTTGAGATTGTTTCGGTTTTATCCAAAAAGGGACTGGTCGATGGTTGATGCGGCTCAATCGCAAATCACAAACCTCCCACTTCGACGCTCAGCCTGTGGCTGCAATGCCGCGGCCACCTGCCCCAGCGCGATGCCTCCATCATTGGGAGGAACACGCTGGTGCCAATAAGGACGGAATCCCTCCGCGACCAGGCGATGGACCACGCGCTCCGTCAGGTAACGGTTTTGAAAACAGCCGCCCGACAGGACAATACGCTCCTGGCCAATCCGCCGGGCCACGGCGACGATGGCTTCAACCAGGGCGTTGTGAAAGCGGGCCGAGATCCGCCCGGCGGGGAGTCCGGCCTCGAGATCGGCGAGGACTCCTCGAACCAGCGGCGACCAATCCAGCGTGATGAATGGCGGCAGACGGGTAGGGCGGGCAGTCCCCTGCCCGCCGCAGCCCTGTTGTTGTTCCGTTGGCGCGCCCGGAGCACTGCGGCCTGCCTCTTCGGAGTCCCCACCGGCTTTGTTTTCGCACCCTGCCTCCTCACACAGCACGATCTCATAAGCCTCCGAACTCTCGAAATCCTCCAGGCCAAACTCAAGTTCCATCGCGGCTTGCCCTTCGAACCGGACGCTCTGCCGCAAGCCGGCAAGCGATGCGATGGCGTCGAAGACCCGTCCGGCGCTGGAGGTCAGGGGCGAGTTGAGTCCGCGCTTGAGCATCGTCTTGATTCCGGACAATTCCGCCCTCGAGCAGGCGCGGACCGGCGCCAACCCGCTCATGTCGAAGGCCGCTTCTCCGAAGATCTCATACAAAA
>JBJKSV010000723.1:0-3649 GCA_046703605.1 Limisphaerales bacterium | reverse complement strand
GCCTGAGGCATTAAGTCCGCCATAGCCAGCACGGTGTCGCCGACGCGCGGGCCATTCCCGCTTGTGTCAGCCAGGCTTGGGCTAACGCCGGTCGGCGCCGTATCCTCCGCGACGAAATCAAGGAAGCCCCCCAGGATTCCGAACACGCGCCGTCTGGACTTGACGTGTGAAATCACCCGCTTGTTCCGGGCATAGAATTTGACCGAGATACACCAAGGGGCGTAAGACAAAATTCTTCGGAAACCGAATTTTCCGCCTTTTTTCGTTGCGTGATATAGATGTTAATATATACTCCACCTCATGAACAATCCTATGACCCCTCAAAATCTCCTGGAACAAATCCTCCAAATCCCACGCATGGAGCACGGCTCCCTCTCGGTCATCCGCCAAGGCCCCAACGGCCCTTACTACAACCTCAACTCGTGGGAAAACAGTACCAACCAATGCCGCTACATCTCTCAGGATAAGCTCCCGGAGGTCCAAAAGGCCATTGAGGGCTACCAGAAGTTCCAGCAACTCACCCAGGCCTACGCCCAAGGCGTCGTCGAGCAAACCCGCGCCGAATTGGGCATCGGCGTTAAAAAAAAAGCCCCGCTCCCACAAGAACAGGCGCCCCAAGTCCTGCTCGCCCAGGATGAGGAAATCCAGCAGTTAATGACGCGCTTGCTGGCGAGCGACCTCGGCCAACTCGCCGTTGAGGAACTGGATTTCGAGGTGCTGCTGCGCGCGGCGGTCTTCAAATCCACCAATCAACTCATGGGCTATCTGTTCCAGAAGCTGGCCGACCGCATCGATGCTGCCTACCAGCCCAACCCGGGCTATGGGCGCAAAGGCCGCGCGCCGCTCACCATCGATTGCATCTTCGGGTCCTTCAAAATAGAGCGCGATTACTACTATCATGAGGCCAAGGGCTTGGGGCATTATCCGAGCGACGCGGCCCTGGGCTTGGAAGAGGGCGGCAAGACCCCGGCCTTGGCCCGGCTGGTTTGTCTGGAAGGAGCCGATCGAGACAGCTATCAAGACGCCGAGGAACATTTGAAAGAGACCGGCGGCATTCACATCTCGGCCCGGCAGATTCAACGGCTGGTGCAAAGCGTGGGAGCCGCCGCGCAGACCTGGCAGGAACGGGAGGCCCTAAAGCCTCTGCCCGAAACCAAGCCCGCGCCCATCCTCTATGTCAGCGGGGACGCGACCGGCGTGCCCATGCGCAAAGAGGAACTCAAAGGTCGAAAAGGCAAACAGTCCGACGGCACCGCCAAAACCCGCTCGGCCTATCTGGGATGCGTCTTCACCCAGCATAAGACCGATGAGAAGGGCCACCCGGTGCGGGATTACGAATCGACCACCTACGTCTCCAGCATGGGGCCGGTGGACGAGTTTGGCCCGCTGCTGCGCCAGGAAGCGATTCGGCGCGGCTTGGGCCAAGCCGGAAAAGTCGTCTTCCTGATTGACGGGGCTGAGGCCCTGGAGAACATGGGGCGCTTGAATTTCAAGGACGCTCTCCAAATCGTTGACTTTTATCACGGCGCCGACCATGCCGGCGATGTGGTGGAGGCACTTCTGGGGAGCAAAGAACACCCCGAATACAAGGCCCGCCGCAGCCGCTGGGTTCGGCGCTTACTGGGCAACGGGGTCAAAAATCTCATTGAGGAAACCCGCGCCGAATGCGCCGGCAAGCCACAGGCGCAGAAGGTCTACGAGCAACTGGGCTACTTCGTTCACAATGTCGAACGAATGCAATACCGCACCTTTCGCCGGCAGGGCCTGTTCATCGGCTCCGGGGTCATCGAGGCCGGCTGCAAGACGGTCATCGGCTCGCGCTGCAAACAATCCGGCATGTTCTGGGGCGAGGCCGGCGCCCAAAACATCCTGGCTTTGCGCTGCATCCACGCCAGCCGACGCCGGGATCAATTCTGGAAAGAGCGTCTCAACACCCATGCCGCTGAGAATGATTGCCTCAGCCTGGCGGCGTAGCCGAAGAATTTTGTCGTGCGCCCAACAGGACGTCGAGCGGGAACTGGAGGAAGAGGAGGAGTAATCGAGCCGGAACTCCCGGCAGACCCGATCATCTCAGGAGTCCTATCCGGGATAATTCGGCGAATAGAGCATGCCTTTGGGCCGCGGCGCCAGGTCGCCATTGACGACGAAGGGCGCGCCGCGCTCGGCCAGGTGCGCTACGAGCCGTTTACGCCACTCGACCCGCTGCTCGCGACAGCGAGGGTCTGAAGCAAGATCGTTGCGTTCGCCCGGATCATTTCTCAGATCGAACAACTGTTCGTGGCCCTTCTGTGCATGGTAAATGTACTTGGTCTGGCCGTCGGTCAGGGCGTTGTAATGGTTGGTGGGGCTGTAGCAAATATTATGTTGCAGGTCGATCCAGGGACCCCAGCCCTCGGTTTGGCCTTGCAGCAAAGGCAAAAGGTTCCGCCCGTCGAGGTTTGGCGATACTGGCAGACGCGCGGCGGCGACCAATGTCGGGAGCACATCCCGCAACTCCACCGGTTGCCGCAGCACCTGCCCACGAACGCCCTTGAAACTGGCCGGTGGCCGGATGATAAACGGGATGCGCGCCGAGCTTTGGTAGGCGTAGGATTTGCGCCAAAGATAATGGTCGCCCAGCATGTCCCCATGATCGGCGATGAAGATGATGAAGGTGTTCTCCCACCAGCCGCGGCGCTCCAGTGCGGCCAACACACGTCCGATCTGTTCATCCACGAACGAGACCGAGGCGTAATAGCCGCGGCGTGAACGCCGGACCTGAGCCAGGCCGAGGTCGCCCTGCCAGATTTCTGGCCTCGGGTCCTTCCAGCGGATGGCATGCGCCGAGTCCCAATTGCCGAGGACCGGAGAAGGCATTTCATCGTCCCGATAAGCGTCGAAGAACCGCTGCGGCGGATCGTAGGGGCTGTGGGGCCGTTCCCACGAGACTTTGAGAAAGAACGGCTTCTTGCCGTCATAACTCTCCAGAAAGTCAATTGCCACCTGCGCCGTCCAGTGTGTCGGGTGTAATTGCTCCGGCAAGACGTACGGCCGGGCGCGGTAATCGTTCCAGCCCAGGCCGGTGTCATCCGGGTGGAGCCCCTTGGGGGCGTGTTCCCGAAACCAGCGGTGATAGTCGCTGACAAACCCTGGACTCTCCACCCGGCCCGATTCATCCAGGATCGTTCGATGAAATCCGTGCAAGGCGCGTTGAGGGTGCCAATGCATCTTGCCAACCCCCAGTGTCTCATACCCCGCTTGGCTGAAGCATCGAGGCAGTTCAACCGCGTAGTGCTCGCCTACCTCGCCATAGCCGAGCAATCCATTGCGCCAAGGGCCTAACCCGGTCAACAGCGCCGCCCGGGCGGGCGTGCAGGTGGGCGTGCAGCTATACGCCCCATCGAACAAGGCTCCCTCGCGGGCCAATCGGTCCAGGTTTGGGGTGCGGATGACGCGATTGCCGGCGGCGCCGAGGCAGTCCGCCCGGTGTTGGTCAGTCATCAACATCAGGACATTTGGGCGCGAGGCGCTAAGCGAAGCTGCGGCATCCTCCCGCGCAAATGCCGCGGGAGCGGCTGCGGCAGTGGCCAGTCCGGCCAGGCTCTTTATGAAGAAATCGCGGCGGTTCATAGTTTTGGTCATCTCTTGCAGGACTCACGCACATCCCAAG
>JBJKSV010000722.1:0-3119 GCA_046703605.1 Limisphaerales bacterium | reverse complement strand
ACTCGAAAGCATCCCCCTCCCCCTCTCGATTACCCTCGCTATCGGTGGCCGGGACCGTCACTACGACTATCCGGTGAATTTGCCACCGGCCAAGGCGCGCCCGCTGTATCCGTACCTCAAACCGTCGGAGGTTTTCCGGTGTCCCGAAGATCAGGGAAGTTATGGGCTGCTTGAAAAGACCAGGCCCACCGTCTGTAAGCCCTCCTGCTGGGAGGCCACCGGGTGCAGCTATGCCTACAGCTACATTCGGGACATGCTGCGACACCCCCTTGACGGCGTGGTCGAGGGCCACACAGTTGGGTGGGTGAGCGACCCTTCGCGCTTTATCGTGATGAGCGAGCCCCCCGCGTCGGGCTGGCTCATCTTCACCCCCGTAACCAGTTTTATCTACTGCCACTGGCACGAGCGGAGGGGGCCAGTGGACGTGCTTCAGCAGGACCTCCCGGGCGACCCAAGCCCATTCGTCTCGCCCATCGCGTTCGTCGATGGGCACGTGGCACGGGAGGATTTTACGGAGAACATGAAGAAGAACGCGCCGTACGTTTGGGAGGAAACGAGGAAGTGGATTTGGTACAACCCGAGGCCCCCTAACGCTGGGCGAACCATCCAGGAAATGCGAGCAAGCCCATGAACCCAGCCGAGACAACACTGACGCAGAGGGCGATGCCGCGTCCCATCAGGGCCGTGGCGTGGTCGTCGCGGGCTGGCTCGGAGCGCCCGGCCTTCTGCGTCTGCATCGCCTTGACTGCCATGACGCTCTTAGTGTACTGGCCGGCGGCGGGCTACGGTTTCGTCAACTTTGACGACCCGCTTTACGTCACGCAGAACCGTCACGTACTGGCGGGTCTGAGCATGGGCGGAGTGGCATGGGCATTTTCAAGCGTGAAGTGGTTCTACCATCCAATTACCTGGCTGTCGTTGATGGTCGATGCCCAACTCTTTGGGCTTCACGCGGGCGGCTACCACCTGACGAACGTCTGGCTTCATGTGCTGAACGTCGCCCTGCTCTTCATCGCCCTGCGCGAGATGACGGGCTCACTATGGCCCAGCGCCCTCGCCGCAGCCCTCTTCGCCGTCCATCCGATCAACGTGGAGACCGTCGCATGGATTTCGGAGCGAAAAGGCGTGTTGAGCACGTTCTTCTTCCTGTGCGCTCTCTGGGCCTACGCGCGCTACGCTACCGGCGGCAGCCGGCTCGCGTACGCCTCCTCGGTAGCTGCCTTCTTGTTGGGCACTCTTTCAAAGCCGATGCTCGTGACGTTTCCGTTCGTCCTGCTTCTGCTTGACCTCTGGCCCCTTCGCCGGCTCCGGTTCGAACGGCGTGGAGAAGCGGCCACGTGCTCGGCGCGGCCATTCAGACCGGGAGAACTCAGGTGGTTGCTCCTGGAAAAGCTGCCGTACCTGGTGATCGCAGCCTCAATTGTTCCGCTGACGATCGTAGCGGAGCGGAATGGGGGCGCGCTGAATCCGGCTTCGTCGGCCGGAATCCGGTTGGCAAACGCTGTGCTTTCGTACGCCGGGTACGTGGGCAAACTCCTCTGGCCGGACTCCCTGGCGGTCAGCTACCCATACCGCGAGGTCATCTCGCCTTGGGCGGTGGCTGGCGCGGCGTTCCTGCTGACAGCAACCACGGCGGCCGCGGTGTGGCAATGGCGGCGGCGCCCCTACCTAGCGGTGGGCTGGCTGCTCTTTGGCGGCACGCTCGTCCCGGTCATCGGGCTAATCAGGGTTGGGTTCCACTGCATGGCGGACCGATACGCCTACGTTCCGGAAATCGGCCTTTGGATTTGCGTCGCCTGGGCGGCCAGCGACCTTCTGGCCGCTTGTCCTCAGGCTAGGCCGCTCTGCCTCTTGCTGGCGGGCGCCGCGCTCGCGGCGGCAGGTGTCCGCACCAGGAACCAATTGGCGACATGGCGGGATTCCATCACTCTCTTTGACCAAGCGATCAGGGTGGCGCCGAGCAACTTCGTCGCCCATGTCCAGCTTGGGGTGGCGCTCGCCACGCGGAGGGCCTTGGGTGAGGCCGAGCTCGAGTTCCGGGAGGCCCTCGCGATTTATCCCGGCTCCGCCCTCTGTCAAGCTGACGTGGCTCGAGTCCTCGCCGCGCAGGGACGCTTTGCGGAATCGATCCCGTACTACCGGCTCGCGCTGGCGAGCAGGGCTTTGCCTGACCTGGCGGGACTACGCGCGGCGCTGTCGGCTGCCTTGGCGGGCGAAAAGGCAGCGCGAAACACTTGGGCATCGAATGCGCCCCCTGCGGTATCCTTACTGCCATTCGCTTGGGATGACGGGGGAGGGAGTCCATGAACGTTCCATCCGGGAAGACGCTGGTCGTGGTGGCAACCTACAACGAGGCGGCCAACATCGCCCTGCTGGTCCGGGGACTGCGCGGGCTGAAGCCCCATTCCGAAATCCTCATCGTGGATGACAACTCACCAGACGGCACCGCCTCGGTGGCCGACGAGCTGATCGTGGGGCGTGTGGATCTGCACCTCCTGCGCCGCCGCAACAGGACAGGGCTGAGGGACGCCCTGGTGGCGGGATTCGGCTGGGGTCTTGCCCGAGATTACGAGTTCATTGCCAATATGGATGCCGACCTCTCCCACGGTCCCCAGGATCTTCCACCCATCCAGGCCGCCGCTCAATGCGCCGATCTCGTGCTCGGCTCCAGATATGTTCCTGGCGGTCGGACCCCGGGACGGCCAATGCACCGCCGGGTTCTCAGCGGGCTGGCGCGCCGGTACGCCCGTCTGCTAACCGGCATTCCCCTCGCCGACCCGGCGACCGGACTTCGCTCTTACCGGCGGAGGACGCTGGAGGCACTGCTGGACATGGGGCTCACTTCTACTGGTTTTAGCGTGCATTTTGAGATGACGCACCTTTGCTGGGGCCTCGGATGTTCCATCCGCGAGGTGCCGATCACCTTCCGCGGCCGGGTCCGCGGGCGGAGCAAGATGAGCCGCGCCATTATCCGCGAGGGGATTCGCGTGGTTTGGCGCCTCAGCCGCCAGGGCCGCGGCCGTCGGCCTTCGCACCTAACCTCCGGAACACCCGTAACACATGAACCTCCTTAATTGGATAAGACTGCTCGCCTCTCTGGTTGCCCTGCTGCTCATCCA